>DAHUZD010000240.1 GCA_027306745.1 Acidobacteriaceae bacterium | reverse complement strand
GCCGCCGCCGCCGACGCCGATCACCTTGATCTTTGCGCCGCGCATCATCTCCTCGTTGTACTGGATGCGCAGATTTTCTTCACCGTTGCCGTTGGAATCAAACATGTGTTGCCTCCTTCTTAAATGTCTCCGCCCGCGATGGAGCGCAATTTGAGCCGCAGCCCGGCATCCTGCCGGATGCGCAGCTTGCCGGTGCGCTGGCTGTAGAGCAGCAGGCCGACGAGCGTAGCGTACTCCGGATCGGCCAGTGCGTGCGGCATACGCGACAGTGGCACCGGCGAGCCGATGCGCGCCGGCACGCGCAGTAGGCTCTCGGCATGGTCCAGCAACCCGGGCAGTTTGGCTCCTCCGCCGACGAGCACCACGCCTACGCCCAGGGCCTCCAACACGCCGCCCTGGCGCAGATTGTCGCGGATCATCTGGAAGAGTTCGCGCGCGCGCGGCTCCAGAATTTCGCTGATGGAGCGCAGCGGCAGCAATTGTTCGCGTCCATCCGGGCCAGCGGGGAGATTGACCTGTTGCGTTTCTGAAACGCTGGTGACCACCGAGTGGCCAAAGTTGATCTTCAGATTTTCCGCCTCGGCCAACGGCTGACGCAGCACAATGGCCAGATCATTGGTGAAGTGGCTGCCGCCAACGGGCAGCGAAGCCGCGTGCACCACGGCACCCTCAAAGAAAACGATGACCTCCGTGGAGGCTGCGCCGATGTCCAGAACGCAGACGCCCAGCTCGCGCTCATCAGCAGAGAGCACGGCCTCGGCTGCGGCCAGAGCTTCAAAGACGGTGTCTGTGGCCTCGATGCCAGCGCGGTTCATGCAGGTGACGACGCTTTGCATGGCGCTGGTCAGGCAGGTGAGCATTTGCAGATTCACCTCGAGCGTGCTGCCGACCATGCCCACCGGGTTGTGAATGCCGCCCTGCTCATCCACCAGATATTCCTGTGGCAGCAGGTGCAGAATGGAGCGGTCGGCGGGCAGTTGCACGTTGCGCGCGTGCTCGACGGCTGCGCGCAAATCCTCTTGCGTAATCTCGCGCAATTTTCCGCCCAGCCGGATGCCGCCGCGGCTGGTGAAGCCGCGCACATGCGCTCCACCGATGCCCGTGGCCGCATGGGCAATGGAGCAACCAGCGGAGATCTCGGCTTTTTTGAAGGCTGCATCCATGGCTGCACTGGCCGGGGCAAGATCGGCGATGATGCCGCGCTTGAAGCCGCGCGCAGGTTCCACGGCGTGTCCACAATAGCGCACCGCGCCGTCGCGCACGTCAGCCACCAGCACGCGAATCTGCGCCTGGCCCACATCCACAACGGCCAAATGAGAATCTTTGCGCTGCATCATTGCACCTCCGTGTGTGCCGGGTTTTGTGTGGGCGGCGCTGTCTGCGACCCGTTGGGCAGCGTGGTTTGCGCCCCGGGCTGCGCCGTTGTGCCGGGCGTCATGTCCAGCACCACTTGGCGTCCATAGCGCATGTCGACAGAGGCTAGATGCGGGTACATCCTCAGCCACTCGCCCAGGTGTGCGGTGAAGGCTTGATAACGCGGCAGAAATTTCTCATGTCCCAGATGCACCAGAATGCCGCCGTCACCGCCGGAAACCACGATGCGCACATCCTCTGGGTCGCGGATGTCCACTTCGCTGATCTGCTGGGAGATGGATTTTTCGCCAGCATCGAGCGCCGCCATGCATTGCAGATATGGGCGCAACAGACGTGCGCGCGCCGCCGCATCCCCAGCCCACGCGCCACGCACGACCGGGTAGGAGCCGGGCTGCCATGCCCC
Source organism: Acidobacteriaceae bacterium (assembly GCA_027306745.1). GTDB lineage: Bacteria > Acidobacteriota > Terriglobia > Terriglobales > Acidobacteriaceae > JAJZCX01. The sequence continues at coordinate 795 of DAHUZD010000240.1, read as the reverse complement.
ATCGGGTGCAGGCAGCACCACGCCTTCTGCGTCGGCAAGCTGTACATTGTCGCCGTTGCGCAGATAGGCCACCGGCGTCCGTTCTACAACAGAAACGCGCAACTGATTCGGCCAGAGCCGCATGACCGCGGCGCTGCGCACCCAGGGAATCTCTTCGATTTGCGCCTTGCGCTGCGCCAGTGGCACTGCGAACAGGCTGCGGTTTACGTCCAGAGTAAAGATGCGCTGCACATCGGCAGCGGCCACGGCGGCGTTGCCCTGCACGGCAATGTCATCCGTGTTCAGCAGCATGAAGCGCGGATCGTGCAGCAGAAACAAACGCGCCTGCCACAGACCTGTGCCGATCGCGGCCACGGCTGCCAGAACCACAACGAGCAGCAGCACTCTGCGCGCACGCCCTTGCAATGCGCCACGCCGCACCGGTGTGCGGTTTTTCGTGCGCAAGAATTCGCCGGTGTTGTCCTGGAAAGAGGCAGAGCTGGTGCGCGCTTCCGGTTGCGCAGCACGAGAGCGGTTTTGCCGACGCTCCGGCTGCGGCAGCTCTTCAGCTAGCTGCTCGTCCGTTGCGCCGTCATCTTCCAAAGGTTTGCGCACGCCGCCACCCGGACTGGATTGCCGTTCTTCGGAATTTTACCTGTTTTTTCCGCGATTTATCCAGTTTTTCTGGATTCCATCTTTCGCCGGTTGAACGCCTACGGAGTAGCGTTGGCCTGCGTCAGCGTTTGCAACAGCATGGGAGCCGCCTGATGAATGTTGCCTGCGCCCAGCGTCAGAATCAGATCGCCTGCCTGTGCG
>DAHUZD010000006.1 GCA_027306745.1 Acidobacteriaceae bacterium | reverse complement strand
CCGCTGACCGATGACCAGATCGCCGCGATGCTGCAGACGCAGGGGATCCAACTCAGGCGGCGAACGGTAGCCAAGTATCGCGAGGATATGAACATTCCGTCGACACACCAGCGCCGGCGCCGCGACGCCTGAGAGCCCGGCGGGAGGCCGCTGCTTTTTTTTGACACGTTGCAGACTGATTGCGATGTATTCCAACTCACTGACTTCCTGCGCCTTGCAGCGTCTAATAAGGTTCCCACGGCGAGCGCGCTCCTTACGCGAGCCGGGGGAATGCTATAGAATCCAGAGTCCTACGGCTCTAAAGGCCGTGATGCTGAACAACACGAAGAGCGGAGGCTGACCATGGAAGTCGAGTTCACCGCCAGGCAAGTAAGCGTTCCGAAGGCGCTGCGTACGCAGGCCACAGAGGGACTGGAACGAATCGCCCGCTTTCTGGGCAAAACCGCGCGGGCCAGCATCATTTTCCGCGTGCAGCGGCATCTCCAGATCGCAGAACTCACCATTAAAGCAAGAACGCTGACCATCGCCGCAGCCGGAGAGGCGGATAACCTGCCGCTGGCACTGCGGAAGGCGCTTGCCCATGCCGAGCATCAGGCGCAGCGCTACCACGAGCGGAAGTATGAGCGGAAGCGCCTGCCCACGGAGGACAAGGTGCTGACTGCGCTGCCCGTGGCGCGGCCCAAGACACGCGCTGCGGACGATGAGTTGATCGCAGGTAACGGCGGCAGGCCGGCGCGCTCAAAGGCCAGAGCCACCATCGCGGTGCATTCTTTCCCGGCTGCAACGGCCGTGGTGGAGCCGCACATTCTGAAGAGCAGCGAGGCGATTGCGATGAATCCCATGACGATGGAGCAGGCCGTGAAAGAGGCCGAGTTCCGCGATCGCGATCTGCTGATCTTTCGCGATCAGGGTGGGCAGATGTTCGTGCTGCATCGCAGACGCGACGGCCAGATGGAGCTGGTCGAGATTCCCTGAGTCGCGGCTGACGCGCGCTTTGCTCCGATGATTCGTGGAGTTGCAGGGCATGGAGCGATTTCCGGCCCTGCAACGAAGAATACGACGGCGGCTGCGCAAAATATCACCAAAGTTTGGACTGTGTATGCGCGGGGATGATTCTTCATCCCTGCGCGTCCTTGTGCCGTTGTACGATGGGCGCATGGAGCATGCAGGAAAGACCCCGCGTGGCACAGACCGGCGGAGAGCGGCGCCCAGCCCGGCAGAGGGTTTCAAGCCGGGAAAAGAATTGGTCATTGTGACGGGAATCTCCGGTGCGGGAAAGGCCTCCGCGCTGAAGAATTTTGAGGACCTTGGTTATCATGCGGTGGACAATCTGCCGCTGGAGTTGCTGACCGAGTTTGCGGGCCTGGTGGGCAAGTCACGAGAGATCCGGCGCGCGGCGATTGTGGTGGACGTACGCGAAGGACAGACGCTGGACCGGCTGCCGGAGATTCTGCAGCGCGTGAATCAGATTCTGCCAACGCGCGTCGTCTTTCTGGACGCGCAGGATGCAGTGCTGGTGCGGCGCTACTCGGAGACGCGGCGGCCGCATCCGCTGCGGAAATCGGAGACCGTGGAGCGCTCCATTGTGGAAGAGCGGCAACTGCTGGAGCCGATCCGAAACATGGCGGACACGCTGATCGATACTTCCAACTTCAACGTGCATGAGTTGCGGGCGCATATCCAGTCGCGCTTTGGGCATGGGGAAAAGACCCAGACGCTGCTGGTGTCCTGCGTGAGCTTCGGCTTCAAGAACGGCGTGCCGCTGGATGCGGACCTGGTGTTTGATGTGCGGTTTCTGCCCAATCCGCACTTTGTGCCGGAGTTTCGCAAGAAG
>DAHUZD010000290.1 GCA_027306745.1 Acidobacteriaceae bacterium | reverse complement strand
GGTGTGCGCCCCGTCTTGCAGGCCCTGCAAGACCAGGGGGCGCAGATGGCCGTTTTGAGCAACAAGCCTGTGGGGCCGTCTCGCGCCATTTGCGAGGCGCTGGGACTGGCACGCTATTTTTTCCAAATTTACGGCGGAGACAGTTTCCCCACCAAGAAGCCGGATGCGCTCGGGCTGCAAACTTTGATGCGTGAGGCTGGCGTGGGCGCGCAGGCGACAGTGATGATCGGCGACTCGGACATCGACATTCTGACCGCGCAGTATTGCGGTACGCATTCGATTGGCTGCACGTATGGTCTGTCTCCGCACACGCTGGAAATGGTCTCGCCCAGCGCGCTGGTACATGCGCCTGCGGAGTTAATCAGCCTCTTGCTGTAACCCGGCGCGCGCTCCGGTAGCATAGCCAGTATGGATTTCCAGCTTGTCAGCAGCTACACCCCGCAGGGGGACCAGAGCCGCGCCATCGCCGAGCTGACGCATGGTCTGGAGCAGAATGAGAAACATCAGGTGCTGCTCGGCGTCACCGGCTCTGGCAAAACCTTCACCATGGCCAAGATTATTGAGCAGTCAGGCCGTCCGGCTTTGATTCTGGCGCACAATAAAACTCTGGCTGCGCAGCTCTTTCATGAGTTCAAGCAGTTCTTCCCGGAAAACGCCGTTGAGTATTTCGTCTCCTACTACGACTTTTATCAGCCGGAGGCCTACATTCCTTCTGGCGATCTTTACATTGAAAAAGAATCGACCGTCAACGAAGAACTGGACAAGCTGCGTCTGTCGGCCACGCGCTCGCTCTTTGAACGGCGCGACGTGATTATCGTCTCCTCGGTCAGTTGCATTTACGGCCTTGGCTCACCAGAGGCGTACTTCGGCATGCTTTTTGTTTTAGAGCAAGGGCAGAAGATCAGCCGCAAGGAACTGGTGCGGCGTCTGGTGGAGATTCTTTACGAGCGCAACGACGTGGATTTTCGCCGCGGAACCTTTCGCGTGCGCGGGGACGTCATCGAAATCTACCCAACCTATGAGGAATGCGCATATCGCATCGAGATGTTTGGTGATGAGATTGAATCCCTCTCGCAACTGGATCCGTTGCTGGGCACAGTGCAGAAGACCTTCACGCGTCTGCCCATCTATCCCAAAAGCCACTACGTCGTTCTGCCAGAGCGCAGAAACACAGCGATGGAAAGCATCTTGCAAGAATTAGGTGCGTGGGAGAAAGACTTGGAATCGCAGGGGCGCATGGTTGAGGCGCAGCGTATACATCAGCGCACGCGTTTTGACCTGGAGATGATCAAGTCTGTCGGCTATTGCCACGGCATTGAAAATTACTCGCGCCACTTTTCCGGGCGTCAGCCGGGAGAGCCACCGCCGACACTGCTGGATTATTTTCCGCAAGATTATCTGCTCTTTATTGATGAGTCGCACGCCACCGTGCCGCAGTTGCATGGCATGTGGCATGGAGATCGCTCGCGCAAACAGAACCTGGTGCAGTACGGCTTCCGCCTGCCCTCGGCCATGGACAACCGCCCACTGACCTTTGAGGAATTCGAGCAGCGCACCGGGCAGATCGTTTATGTCTCCGCCACGCCCGGCCCGTATGAGTTGACCAAAAGCGCTGGCGTTGTGGTCGAGCAGATCATTCGCCCAACAGGGCTGGTGGACCCAGAGGTGGAGATTCGCCCGGTGCGCGGGCAGATCGATGACCTGCTTGGAGAAATTCGTACTCGCGCAGCCCGCAATGAGCGTGTGTTGGTGACCACGTTGACCAAGCGTATGGCCGAGGATTTGTCCGGCTATTACACCGAGGTGGGCGTACGCTGCCGTTACATGCACTCCGAAATCGAAACGCTGGAGCGCGTGCGCCTGCTGCGCGATTTGCGCAAGGGGGAATATGACGTTTTGATCGGCATCAACCTGTTGCGCGAGGGGCTGGACCTGCCAGAGGTTTCGCTTGTCGCCATTCTTGACGCGGACAAGGAAGGATTTTTGCGTTCTTCAGGATCGTTGATCCAAACCATTGGCCGAGCAGCGCGGCATCTGCAGGGCCGGGCCATTTTGTATGCAGATAAAATCACTGACTCTATGCGGCGCGCACTGGATGAAACCAGCCGCCGCAGAGAGATCCAACGCGCCTACAACAAGGAAAATGGCATTACGCCGACGTCGATCCTGCGACCGGCAGATATGGCACTCGCGGGAATTCTTCAGGCTGAGTATGCCGATATCGCCGAGGAGACGGAGTCTTTGCCGGAGGCGCGCACTGTCGAAGAGTTGCACGCGCACATTGCCGCGCTGGAAAAGCAAATGCGTGAGGCTGCGCAGAAATTTGAATTTGAAAAGGCCGCCAAGCTCCGCGACAAAATCCGGGAGCTGCGTGGCACGGAAATGCTGCTGGGCAGTCTCGATGGTGCAGGCAAGGCAGAGGAGCCGGCATGAGGCTGAACGCATATCTGCTGCGCAGCGCACTGGTCGGCGCACTGGGCGGGCTGCTCTTTGGTTTCGACACCGCAGTCATTGCCGGAACCACGCATGCGCTCACGCAGCTCTATCATTTGAGCGGTTCGCAGTTAGGCATCACGGTCTCCAGCGCTTTGGTCGGAACAATTCTCGGCGCAGCGCTCGCTGGGATTCCCGGTCAG
>DAHUZD010000258.1 GCA_027306745.1 Acidobacteriaceae bacterium | reverse complement strand
ATATTTAACCCTCCAGCGCGGACCCGGCTGGGCCAGATGCAGGCCGGTTCCGCGCTCGGGTTCGTATCTCGTGTCCTCCAGCGCAGCATCGACGTAAGAACAACAGAAAAAGGATTGCAGCATGGCCACGCAGACAATGGGCGAGGTATGGCCGGTGTTCCCGGAAGGTGAGCGCCGGAAGGAATTGGAAACGAAGCAGACGCGCATGCAGCAGTTTCTGGCCGAACAGGGACTGGATGCTCTGCTGGTCAGCCGCCATGAAAATATCGCCTGGATTACGGCGGGCACGGTCGAGATGCGCGTTGCCATTCCGTATGAAGCAGCGGCGGGCAATCTGCTGTTTACGCGCAGCGGCCAACGGTATTATCTGGCAACCAACAATGAAGCACCGCGCTTGGCGAAGGAGGAGTTTGCTGGACTCGACTACGAGCCGGTGATCTCACCGTGGCATGCAAACGATGTTGCCGGTGCTGTGCGCAAGATCGTAGGCCAGGGCAAGGTGGCCGGCGACATCGCCTCTGCGGATTGGCCTGCCGTGTCTTTGCAGCCGCTGCGGCTGGCGCTCTGCGATGGCGAAATTGAGCGCTACCGCTGGCTTTGCCAGCGCACCGCCGAAGCCACCACGGATGTGCTTTTGGCCTTGCGCCCCGGCACGAGCGAAGTGGCCATGCAGGCCAGCATTGCAGAGCCCCTCTTGGCGCAGAACATTCTGCCCACAGTTTTTTTGATGGGAACAGATGAGCGCATCCGTCATTACCGCCATGCGGTTCCGCGCCGCGGTGTGTTGCAAAATTACGGCATGTTGAACCTGTGCGCGCGCCGCTGGGGATTGGCGGTTTCCATTACGCGCTTTGTGCATTTTGGCGCGATGCCTGCGGAGTTGCAGGAGAAGTTTGCCGCCGTGGCGCAGGTGAATGCCCGCCTGTTGCACGCTACACGTGCGGGCGCAACCACGGATGCGCTCTTCCACGTGGCGCAGCAGGCCTACGCGGAGCTTGGATATCCAGGCGAGGAACAGTTCCACCACCAGGGCGGAGCCACCGGCTATGGCGAACGCGAATGGATTGCCCTGCCCGGCGGCAAAGATGTCGTGCACGACCGCCAGGCCTTTGCTTGGAACCCCAGCCTGCAAGGTTCCAAGGCCGAGGATACCGTTGTGCTGCGCAACGGCGCGATCGAAGTGATGACAGCCACGCCGCGCCTACCTATGGTTGAGACCCAACTCGGCGGGTCCACATACACCTCCGCCGGTGTTTTGCTGGCCTAGGTTGAAGGCGTGTTTTCTACGAATGAACAGGCAGGGGCCCCACGCGGCTGCCTGCCTGTTTTTCTGTCCATGGGATAATGGTGGCTGCATTCTGCATCCAGTGAGGATCCTTTGAAACTTCGGCATTGTCTGCACTTTCTTTCGGTGGCTGCGCTCACGCTGAGTTGTTCAGCGCAACCGGCACCCTCCCAGGCTGCGGCCACAGTGGATGCAGCTCCATCCGGGTTAGAGCGCACACTGGACCGGCGCATTGAAGTCACCATCCGCTCGGTCTTCAATGTCCCGCCCGACTACACGATTGCGATTGGCAAGCGTGGAAAAAGTCCATTCTCTGGCTATGATTCCCTGCCCGTTACCTTTAGCAATGGCGGCAGCTCCAAGGCCATGAATTTTCTCATCTCCACCGACAACAACACCTTGGCGCGCATGGAGAAGTTTGATTTGAGCAAAGGTCCACTGGCCGGAGTCAATCTCGAAGGACGCCCGATTCGTGGGCCGGAACATGCCCCGGTCACCATTGTGAGCTTTGATGATCTGGAGTGCCCCTTCTGCGCGCACATGCATGCGGAACTCTTCCCAGCCACGCAGGAACACTACAAGGATCAGGTGCGATTTATTTATCTGGACGATCCGCTGACAGCGATCCACCCTTGGGCCATGCACGCCGCTGTGGATGTGGAGTGCCTGGCTGCGCAGAGTCATGTTGGGTACTGGAATCTGGTGGATGCCATCCACGCCGATGCCGAGGCCATCTCGGGCGACCGGCAGCATCCAAATTTGGCGGGCAGCATGGTGAAGTTGGATGAGATGACCTTTCAGGAAGGCCAGCGCCAACATGTGGATATGGACAAGCTGAAGAATTGCGTTGGCAAACAGGATGAGGCCGCCGTACGCGCCTCAGCCAAGGAGGCGGACGCACTGGGCATCGATGGGACGCCCACCTTGTACATCAACGGCGAGCGGCTGATGGGCATTGCTCCGCAGGATGTGCTGTGGCGGACGATTGATCGCGCCATTGTGGACGCAGGTGGAACTCCACCGCCAGAGACTGGCGTTGCGAATTCGCAGGGAGCCGCGGCAGCCAAGTAAGCTACGCCACAGCGCCCGACTGGCTATAGGGTGTATCTTTCGGAAGAGCGCGGTGGGCACTGGATGACTTTTTTTGATCGCATGAAACCACGCAACACGCAGGATGAAATCATGAATCGGACACAGAGCACTTCGGCAAAGCAGATCCAGAAAAATGGTGTGCGGATGCGCACAGGATTTACAGTCGCGGCGTTGGCCGCCATCACGGCCGCCAGCATGGTTCTGGCCACGGGCTGCAACCGCGCGCCCGGCCCGGATGTTTGGGCCACGGTCAACGGCCATCCCATTCTGCGTGCGGATGTGGAGAAGTACTATCACAACCGCGTCAGCAACGCGCCCCAGCAGCCGACGGAAGATGAAGCCGACCGCCTGCGTCTGGAGATTTTGCGTAGCCTGATCGATGAAGAGATCACGCGCCAGCAGGCCGAAAAGCTACACTTGGTGGCTACCGATGCCGAGGTCGACGCCAAGATCGCCGAGTTGAAGGCTCCCTACACCGATGCGCAGTTCAATGCGCAGTT
>DAHUZD010000242.1 GCA_027306745.1 Acidobacteriaceae bacterium | reverse complement strand
ATATTTCGCTCTCCGCTGATGATGGGCGGCGACCTGCCGAGCAGCGATAGCTGGACGCAAAGCCTGCTCACCAACCGCGAGGTTTGGGAGCTTGATCAGCACGCAGAGAACAATCGTGCAGTGGTCACAGATGAACACCACGCCGTGTGGATGGCCGAGGAGTCCGGAACGCACGCGCCCATTCTGGCTGTATTTAATTTGGATGATCAACCTAAAACCTATACGCTGCGAGCCAGCGACCTGGGCCTGACCCTGCCTCGCCGCGGGGACTGCCGCACCGATCTTTGGACGCAAGCACGCAGCGGCCCGGAAACCGAGCTGGTCTTCCCCTTGGAGGCCCATGCCAGCGCTTTGGTACGGCTCACCCCAGCAGGCGAACAGGGTTGCCGCTAAGAGAATCGGCGCTTCAGGCGGAGAAAATGCACTTCATACAAGTTGTAGCTGAGCCACGCTGCCATATAGACCACACTGGTGCTGACGGCAAACTCCACCAGAATCGCCGCTGGACGGGAGTGCAGCCGCGGCGTCAGCCAAATGCGCAGGCTGGTGCCCAACAACTTGCGGAGAGAAGTACTGGCAAGGTACCCGACAAGAATGTGCAGCACGTACATGCCATAACTGTATTTGCCAACACTGCGCAGCCACGCCACGGAAAATATGCGATTCCACAAAGTGCCTGGCTGCAAGGATAGGAATATCAGAACTGCGAACGCCAAAGCCAGCAGCGTTCCGCCGTAGGTAGCGCCGAAAAATCCGTATCCAAAACCCACACGCGGATGGATCACTGCAGACACGGAAACCAGAAGCACAACGGCCCAGAAAAATATCGCGAGCAGCGTGCGATAGCGTTCTGCAGAGCGCATAGACGATCCGTCCCCGCGCAGCCACAGGGCCAGCACCCCGCCCAGCATCAATGTGTCCATGCGGCAAAGCGTCCACTCATGCACTATGCCACTGGCCAGCGCCGTGCTGTACGTGGCCAGCGCAATCCGCAGCGCCAGTGCGCAAGCAGACAGTCCCAACGCAAGCTGCATCAACCGTTTCCGGTCTTGCACCAGAAAAACCACCAGGGGCCAGACGCAATAAAACTGTTCCTCCACCGCCAGCGACCAAAAATGGTTGAGGTCGACGAGTAAAGACGGATGAAAACCCGAAACCGGGAACCAAATGGCGGTATTTTGCAGGTAGGCGAGCAGAACAAACTGCCGACCGCCCCAGGTCACATTCAACCAAGGCGTCAGCGCCAGCAACAGAAATAAAAATCCATAATAGAGCGGAAAGATGCGCAGGAATCTGCGCATGTAAAAGTTGCGAAAGTAATGCTCACTGTGCAGTGTGTCATACAGGATGCCGGTGATGAGGAATCCTGAAAGGACAAAAAACAGGTCGACACCAGCACCACACAGCCCCTGCAACTGGGACAGGGCATCCATCCACCGGTTTCCATTATTGTTGTTGAACAGCATGAGGTGCACAACCAGCACCATCAATATCGCCAAGCCGCGCACGCCGTCGAGGGCAGGCAAATGATGGCCAGGGCCGGCAATGGGAACAGGTGCAACTGTCGATGCGGTCTCCGTTGCCAAGCGCTGTTTACTCCTCTTGGCCCAGCTTGGCCAGCACGCTGAAGTCTTCCAGCGTGGTCGTGTCACCCTTGACCTCTCCGGTTGATGCCAGCTCGCGCAGCAAACGCCGCATGATCTTCCCAGAGCGCGTTTTGGGCAGTGCATCGGTAAAGCGCAGATCGTCAGGTCGCGCGAGCGCACCAATCTCCTTGGCCACCCAGGCCCGCAGCTCTTCCTTCAACTCTGGCGACGGCGCGTACTGTGATTCCAGCGTGACGAAGGCGGCAATCGCCTGGCCCTTGAGCGCGTCGGGACGGCCCACCACAGCGGCCTCGGCCACCTTGGGATGTGCCACCAGCGCCGACTCCACTTCCATGGTGCCCAGTCGGTGGCCAGAGACGTTGATGACGTCATCGACGCGGCCCATCAGCCAGAAGTAGCCATCGGCGTCGCGGCGTGCGCCGTCGCCGGTGAAGTAGGCTCCGGGAATATCCGACCAATACTGCTTCACGTAACGCTCTGCGTCGTTGTAGATGGTGCGTGCCATACCCGGCCAGGGTTTGCGTACGATCAACAATCCACCTTGGCCATGCGGCACGGGCTGGCCATCGCGCGTGACCACCTCCGGCTGAATGCCGAAGAAAGGCAACGTAGCGCTGCCGGGCTTGGTGGGCACTGCGCCGGGGATGGGCGCAATCAAGATGCCGCCGGTCTCCGTCTGCCACCAGGTATCGACAATGGGGCAGCGCTCTTTGCCGATGACGCTGTGGTACCACATCCACGCTTCGGGGTTGATGGGTTCGCCGACCGTTCCCAACAAGCGCAGTGAGTCCAGCTTGTGTTTCTTGGGGAACTGATCGCCCCACTTGATGAAGGCGCGAATGGCCGTGGGCGCAGTGTAGAAGACCGTCACTCGATGGTCGTCAATGATCTTCCAGAAGCGGTCATTTTCCGGCCAGTTGGGCGCACCCTCATACATCACCGAGGTCACGCCGTTTTGCAGCACACCGTAAATCACATACGAGTGGCCCGTCACCCAACCGATGTCCGCCGTGCACCAATACGTATCCTCATCCCGCACATCGAACAC
>DAHUZD010000019.1 GCA_027306745.1 Acidobacteriaceae bacterium | reverse complement strand
CGAGTAGGACGCAGCCTCCGCGGTACCTGCGTGTGCTGCAGTGTTGGAGGTTCCAGCCATGGCCTTCAGTTGATCCAAGGCGTTTGTGCCCGGCCCGGGACCGGCAGGCGGCAGGGCTTGCAGCCCGGGATGGGCAGGGTTCGAAGAGGCGCCAAAAAATGCGCTGGATGAAACCTGTCCTCCATTGGAGTTGGTTGCGGGATGCAACTTCGCTAGACGGCGTGCCTCTGCCTCTTGCTGTTTTTGCTGTTGTGCCCGCAACTTGGCTGCGGCTTTGTCTTTTTGTGCCTGCAGCTTGGCGGCTTGGCGCGCCTGTTGTATCGACAGCTTTCTCTGGCGTTGTGCCAGCAGTTGCCAGTTGTATTGGTTCTGCGCATTTTGCAGGTTTTGGTAGATGGTTGAGTTTTCTGGCCAGTAGCTGTGCGCCTTGCGGAAGTACTTGAGTGCGTGTTTGTAATCACCACGGTTATACGCAGCTACGCCAGCCTCATTCTTCGCATGGCCTTTGTTCTCGCGCCTTTGTAAGGCTTGCTGGGCGCGCATTTGCCGATAATAGGCGGCCATGGCCGGGTTGTAATACGGATGGTAGGAGCCGCTATAGCTCGGATGGCAGTTGACGCCGAGCTGTGCGCAGGCGCTTTGTGCAGTCGCCACAGGGTTGAAGCACAAGAACAGCGCAGACATGCCGAGTGTGAGCCAGGCAGAGCATTTCAGTATGAGACTGCGCGGGGCATCCACGGGTAGTGGCATGTGAGGAGAACAGGCAGAGCGAAAATCAAACCACATACAGAACCTCCCACGAATGGATCGTGCTCCTGGGGGTTGAATGGAACGATTGCCTGCATTATACCCACGATTTCTTGTAGGATGGGCAAGGAAATGGAGCCAATACAAAAAATATGAAGACAAGAAAAGAATTGCTGGCGGGGCTGGGGGGTGTTTGGGTTGCACTGGCGATGGTGGCCATGGGCTTCATCAGCGCTCAGGCGCAAACGGCAGGCGGGCCGATGCAGGTTGCGGCGGGCTGGGTGGGTTCCTGGGCGGCTTCGCAGCAGATTCCTGAGCCGCAGAATGCACTGCCCGTGCAGGAGTTGCAGGACGCAACGCTGCGCGAGATTGTGCATTTGTCCGTGGGCGGCGAGCTGGTGCGCGTGCACGTGTCAAACGCCTTCGGCCTGGGGCCGCTGCATGTGACCGCCGTACATATTGCTGTGCCGGTTTCTCCGGCGGCGGCCAAGGTGGATGCCGCCACCGATCATGCGCTGACCTTCAACGGCAGGCCCGATGTCACCATTCCACCAGGTGCGGAGTATATCTCCGATCCAGTGGCCTTCCACGCGGCGGCGCTGTCCAATCTTGCCGTCACGCTGCATGTGGATCAGGCTCCGGTGCGGCAGACGGGACATCCCGGCTCCCACGCCGACTCCTACGTATTGAATGGGGATCATGTTGCCGAGGCCGATCTGCCGGGTGCGAAGATGGTGGAGCACTGGTACCTGCTGGCTGGCGTGGATGTTGCAACAAGCTCCACGCCGAATGCGGTGGTTGCGTTTGGCGACTCCATTACAGACGGGCACGGATCGACGCTGAACGGCAACAACCGCTGGCCGGATGATTTGGCTGCGCGTCTGCAAGCCAATGCGGCAACCCAGAACATAGGTGTGCTGAACGAGGGGATTGGTGGCAACCGGCTGCTGCTCTCTGGGCTGGGGCCAGATGCTTTGGCGC
>DAHUZD010000220.1 GCA_027306745.1 Acidobacteriaceae bacterium | reverse complement strand
TACCTCCGCGCGCTTTAACGATCTTGGTCATCGCATGATGTGCACCTGTGGCTGCAATCAGATTCTGCTTGAATGCAATCACGTCGGCTGCACCGTCTCCACACAGATGCGCGGAGAATTGCAGACCGCACTTGATCGCGGCGACAACGACAATCTGATTCTGCAAAGTTTTGTGCAGAAGTATGGGCCAACGGTACTGGCCGCGCCACCGGCCACGGGCTTTGATCTGGTCGCCTGGGTCACGCCCGGCGTGCTCTTTGTGTTGGCCACGTTGGGAACGGCGCTGCTGGTGCGGCGCTGGCGGCAAGGCGCTGCGCCTCCAGTCGTCGAAGCCGAAGGCCAGCCGCTCGACGATCTGCACGCGCGCATCCGCAAGGAGACTGAGCTATGATTCTCGCCGCTTGCGCCCTGCTCTTGATTGCCTGCTTCGCCTACGTCTTCTCCGTGCCCAACGTGGCTGCGGAGCAGCGTCAAAAGACGCGCTTGGATTTTTTGCGCGAACGCAAAGATGTGGTCTACGAGAACCTGCGCGACTTGAACTTTGAACACAGCGCCGGAAAATTTCAGGAAGAAGACTATCGCGCCCAGCGCGCCTTGCTCGAAAACGAAGCGGCAGAGATTCTCGCAGAAATTGATACGCTGGAATCCATCTCCGGCGCAGAGCGCAGCTCTGCATAAGCGCATCTGCCATGCCAGCATACCGACCACATTCAACCGGCCAGCGCCAAAGGAATTGACACCGACCATGCCCACGTTTCAAACGGCTGCACGCACTCTTCGCCGCGCCACACGCGCCGCTGCGGCGATGATCGCTCTTTTGGTTTTGTCCGCGCCCGTGGCGCTGGCCGCCTCCATCAGCGGCACGGTCACCAACCGCACCAACGGCAAACCCTCCGCGGGCGACACCGTCACGCTGATTCGTTTGGCGCAAGGCATGCAAGAGGCCGCGCATGCGACCAGCGACAGCCGCGGTCACTACACGCTGCAAATTTCCGACTCCGACGCCATGCACTTGGTGCGCGTCACGCATCAGGGGGCCAACTACTTCCAGCCCGTGCCGCCGGGAACCAACAACGCTGATGTGGATGTCTACGACGCTGCGCCCAAAGTGAACGGTGTCAGCCTGGAGGCCGACGTGTTGCGCATCGAGACTGGCGACGGCGGCCTGCATGTGATCGAAAGCTTTTTTATCAAAAATGATTCCGCTCCGCCACGCACGCAGATGAGCGCGCATCCCTTTGAGTTCTACATCCCTGTCGGAGCGCAGATCACCGGCTCTGCCGCGCTCGGCCCCGGCGGAATGCCGGTGCAATCCGCGCCTGTGCCGCTCGGCGACCCAGGCCATTACACCTTTATCTTTCCGCTGCGCCCCGGCGAAACACGTTTGCAGTTGAGCTATCAACTGCCCTACTCCGGCGCACAGAATTTTTCACCAAAGCTGACGATGGCCGCTGACAACTACGCCATCATGTTGCCAAAGGCCATGCACTTCGCGCCCGCTTCGCCGACTACCTTTCAATCGGTGAATGAGGATGTGAACGCGCAGACCTATCTGGCTAAGAATCAGAAGCCCGGTGCACAGCGTGCCTTCAAAATCTCCGGCTCTGGCCAACTTCCGCAGGAGTCATCACAGGGCGATCAGAGCAGTGTCGGCGCGCAACCCTCCGGTCCTATGCAGGAAGGACAAGGTGGCGCAGCCTCTGCCGCCAATGACACGCGCCCCGGCGGCGGATTGGGCACGCCCATCGACACGCCCGACCCACTCAGCAAATACAAGTGGTGGATTCTCGCCGCTGTCGGCGCACTGCTCGCCGCAGGTGCGGGCATCCTGTTGCGACAGTCTCCTCAATCTCTTGGCGCGGTGCCTGCCAGCACTGGTATGAATGCGCAGCATGGCTCCGCGTTGCTGCTTGCCTTAAAAGAAGAATTGTTCGCGTTGGAAACCGAGCGGATCGAAGGAAAAATCTCGCAGCAGGAGTATGACCGCGTCAAATCCGCGCTTGAAGCCGTGCTGCAACGCGCGCTCAATCGTCAGGTTGGGAAGGCCGCACCGCCCACCGCGTAATCGCGACAAGTTGGCCGCGCAATGCGCAGTAGTCGAAAGAAACGATCACGCATCAGGAGGAGTCATTCTGAACGCAGCGCAGCGAAGTGAAGAATCCAGACGATTCTGGCTTTGCGGTACAAGCCAAACTCTCGGATGCTTTGCTCGCTTCATTCGCTTCGAATGACTCCGCGAATGAATCTGCTGTTCCCTTGGATCACTTAGCGCGGCGCGCCTGCCGCGACTTCGGCAAAGGTCAAATTCGCTGCGGAGTTCTTCGTCGCCGCTGTCCAATCCACAAACAGGCGTGCGTAGCTGGCCGTGATGTATTCGCTTTGCGCCACGCCGAGCCGCGCCGCTGTTGCATCAATCCACTCCGCCGCGCCTTCCAGCTCGGCGTAGATTCCAATCGGCGTCTCGTCAAGTACAACCTGCCCGTGGCCGTCACTGTACTCCGTGCGCCACTTTTCATACACAAATGAAACTTGATATCCGAGAGTGGCGAAGACCTTCACCAGCGCCTCGCCATCGGCCAGCTCCGTTTCTGTTTCCAGGCGATGCTTGTGTGGCAGCGTGTCTTCTGGCGTGGGACGGGCTTTGTGCGTCACCGTCCATTTGCTGCCGTAGCGGCGGATGCGAAGCGTCTCATTGCGTGTGCGCAGCGTGCGCGCGGGCGTATCGAAGAGCCGATTCTGCTCCAGCGTGCGTGGCGTTGTTTGCGAAAATCCCAACGCGGACAGCCGCTTTTGCAGCGCCTCTGCATCCGCCACGCGAAACTTGATCTCCACTTCGATATGTGTTGCCGTGGACTCTGCCATCATGCCATCAGTTTCGCACGGAAGTGGAAACGGTAGGATGAAGAGAGCGTCGATGCCGCCAGCAACCACAATCCGGCGTACTGTCTCTGCCACCACGTTGCACACCGCGGAAGCGCAGGCCGCTTTGGCGCAGGCCGCTGCGCTGCTCCGCGCCGGTGGAACGGTCGCCTTTCCCACGGAGACGGTTTATGGATTGGGCGCGAATGCTCTCAGCGCCTCCGCGGTGGCCAACATCTTCGCCGCCAAGCAGCGACCGGCCTGG
>DAHUZD010000211.1 GCA_027306745.1 Acidobacteriaceae bacterium | reverse complement strand
GTATTTTGCAGGGTATCCAGCCATATGGAAAATGGAACGGGCGCAGCGACTGCATCGATGGATTCGATGGAATCGAGAACGGAGTTCCATCTACGCAAAAGTTGAAACTCCCCACTGCTGCCGGGCTGGAGCAGTGGCCATTGCATGGTACGCAGTGTTTCTTCAGCTTGTGCGCGCCAGTGGGCGTAGGTGCGGGCAGGGGGATTTTCGCCGGTACGCGAGAAGATGTTTCCATCTCGAGCCTGTTGTGTGGCTTTGTGTAGTGCAAGCGTGAATGGATTGTTTTCTGTGCTGGGGTTCTTTTTCAAAAAGCGCTGCATCCATCCAAGAGAAATGGTGCCGCTAGTGTTGTGAAGGTGAGTGCGGACATCTGCATCGATGCGTGCGAGCAGGTCTGGCGATGCACCGCCGAAGCAGCCCGTTGTGAGCAGACAGGATACTTGTTCCCACGGGATGGGCGCTGTGAGCCAGCGAAGAAACAGAAGGGCGGTGCGAATTTGTGGCTGAGCGTGGAGCGGCTCGCCCAGAGAAAACTCATAGGGTAGCGGCGAAGACGAGTTGGAGAAATTTAGGCTGGCCGGAGCCAGCACGCGACGGAAGATGCGATCCAACACTGGACGGATGGCGGAGATGGAGGGGGCGATGATTCCGATGCGTGCGGATGGATTTTGTTGCAAGTGCTGCCTAACCCAGAAGGCTGCGGCGTAGAGTTCTTCCTGATTGGTGCGTGCAGCGAGGATGAGCGGAGGGTCTGATGATGAATCATCTGGCGCAAGCCAAATGTTGGTGACATTGCGGCCTTGCGAGCGCAGATCGTCAAAAAATGAATTTTGTTGTGGTGTGAGCCGGTCAAAGCCAACCAAGATAATTTCTAGTGGCCAGGGCAGCCGATCGCGGTGCGGATGAGTGCGAATGGCGCCGGGGAGATGCGCGGAAGGCAGTAGTTGGAGGCGGGAGCTATCCGCAGCAAAGAGGCGCAGCCAACGAACAAAGGTGTTTGCGTCAATGCCTTCAGCCTGTTGTTGGATTTGCTTCAGCGAAAGATTATAGGATTGCGCGACGCGTGCAGATTGCAGTGCGGTTTCCAGCAGGGAATTGACTGGGTGCAGAGATGAAACGCTGGCCGAATCCAAGACGGAGCGCCATAGGCTGCGTTCTTGCTCCTCTGTGAGAAGTGTTTGCTCTGCAACGCCCAAGAGGACGAGCGCATCCCACAATTCGTGTAGCCAGGCATCCCAGGCCAGGATGCGCGGCGTGGGCCATGCGCGCAGACCATTTTTATGCTGCCATTGGTTGTACCGCTGCAACAAGGTGCGAGCAGTGCGCGCACTTCCAGTCAACACAAGCGGAGACGGCCCAGTGCCAATGCGCGCAAACAGTTCCTGAGTGCGGATGCGTGCAGACGGGGCCGAATGGGGCAGCATGTGAAATTTATACGCGATTTAGTGGTGGAAGCGCACGTCCACAATATGCCGCTGCTACACTGAATTTGTGAGAAAGATCGCATCTGTGGCGCTGTTGCTGCTGCTGTGTGCGCTGCCCTTGCAGCCCCTGCTGCGGGCAGAGACGCTGGCGGGAGTGCCTGCGTGCTGCCGCAGGGATGGCAGGCATCATTGCATGATGATGCACATGGCCGCGGGCATGGATATGTCGCGATCCTGGATGGCGCAGCCTTGTCCGTATGCGCGGTTGCATCATGCCGTGGCCACTGAGCAGTTGGGTTGGCTGGTGCTGGCGGCTTGTGGAGTGCACAGCTTCCATGTACGGATCGTCGTGGATGCCGAGGCTAACGTACCCAGCACGTTGAAGATTTTCTCCCACGCTCCGCGGAGTCCTCCGCAGCTATTGCTCTAACGATCCTCTTGAAAAACTTCCATTCCAGCCGTGGCAGCAATTGCAGCGGCGTGATGTGTTTTCTATTGGCTTCCGTGTGTGCTTCAAATGAAGAGGATGCTGTGTTACGTAAGACTACATTGGTCATTTGTACGGCTTGTACGCTACTGGTTTTCTGCGGCGCTTACGCCCACGCCACGGTGTTTGGGCAGGTGCAGGGCATTGTGCACGATCCACGGCACAGACCGGTGGCCGGTGCAGCGGTCGAGATGCACGCGCTGGATTCCAGCCTGATCTTGAGTGCGCGAACGAATTCGAATGGATATTTTTCTTTTTTGTCTGTGCCACTGGGTGGGTATACGATCACCATCCGTAGCCAGGGATTTGATGTGCTGATGCAAGCGGTGACCGTGTATTCCGATACATCGCCGATTCTGCATTTTCCGTTGCAGGTGGGTACGGTGCGGCAGTCTGTGCAGGTGAGCACGCAGGTCGATGCGGCCAATCCCAACTCTGTTACGCCAACGACGTTGGTCAATCGCAGGGATATTGCGCGCACGCCGGGAGCTGATCGCACGAACAGCATGGCCATGATTACGGAGTATGTGCCGGGGGCTTATATGGTGCATGACATGCTGCATGTGCGCGGCGGGCACCAGGCGAGCTGGGAGATTGATGGCGTGGCCATTCCGAATACGGAAATCGCCAGCAACCTGGGGCCGCAGATCGATCCCAAAGATATTGATTATCTCGAAGTGCAGCGGGGCAGCTATAACGCAGATGTGGGCGACCGGACGTACGGAGTTTTTGATGTTTCTCCACGCACGGGGTTTGAGAGAAACAACGAAGCCGAGTTGATCGCAAGCGGCGGCAGTTATGACCAGACCAACGACCAGATCAACTTTGGCGGCCACACAGAGCGATTTGCCTACTATGCCAGCGCCAATGGGAATCGGACGAATTATGGCCTGATGCCGCCGATTGCGCAGCCATACCACGATGCCGCCAACGGATATGGCGGATTTACTTCCTTGGTATACAACCGCACCCCCAAGGATCAGTTCCGGCTGGTCGCGCAACTGCGCACGGATTATTTTCAGATTCCGTATGATCCCGATCCAAACGATTACGAAAATTTGCAGTATGACTCCAGCGGGTTGAGAGATGGACAGCACG
>DAHUZD010000205.1 GCA_027306745.1 Acidobacteriaceae bacterium | reverse complement strand
TGCCTATGGCGATGACCAGCCCGCGGTGCTTCAGGGCATCGATCTAAAAATCCCCGCTGGCTCCACACTGGCGAGTGTGGGGCCGACCGGATCGGGCAAGACCTCGCTGGTGCGGCTGATACCGCGGCTGCTGGATGCAGCGCCGGGCAGCGTGCTGCTGGATGGGCGTCCGCTGCGCAGTTACCGGCTCCAGGATTTGCGCCAGGCCATTGGTTTTGTGCCGCAGGAAACCTTCCTCTTCAGTGAGACGATCCGCGAAAACATTGCCTTTGGGCGTCCCCAGGCCACGGATGAAGAGATTCTGGAGGCTGCCAGCATCGCATCCATCCGCGACGAGGTGCTGGAGTTTCCGCATGGCTTTGCCACGATGGTCGGCGAGCGCGGCATTACGCTTTCTGGCGGGCAAAAGCAGCGCACGGCCATCGCGCGTGCGCTGGTGCGTGACCCGGCGATTCTGATTCTTGACGATGCACTGGCCAGCGTGGACACGTACACCGAGGAGCGCATACTGCAGGGCCTGGCCGGCGTGATGCGTGGACGCACAACCATCTTCATCTCGCATCGCATCTCCACGGTGCGCCACGCGGATAAAATCGCCGTGCTGGTGGATGGGCGCATCGCCGAATACGGCAGCCATGAGGAACTAGCCGCGCAGAGCGGACACTATGCGCGGCTGGTGGAGAAGCAGCAATTGGAAGAGGAACTGGCCGTCGCCGGATAAACCTTAAGCAGACCAGCGGTGCGTGAGGGCGGTGGGTTCCTCGGGAACAATCGCCAAGCTGGTCGGCCGCGCGAGCTGCATTCTCTCCGCAGGAGTTTGCTGCTCCCGTGGCAGCGTGTTGCGTGCATCCTCACTCGATGCAGCTTGCTTCCATGCATCGCGCACGGTGCGAATGTTGCGGATCGTCTCTTCCATCAGGCTGATGGAGGCATCGCGCGAGGCCAGCAAGCACTGCGAGTACATGGCAGCGTAAAACTCGGAGAGCGTGGAGGCCACCTCCCCGCCGACATCGGTGCGCATCCGTCCCTGCAAGTAGGTCAAAATATCCAGCGTGTATTTGATGTTCCGCCGCCTTCCATTCGCGTCGCAAGATTACGCGCACGCAACGTCCTGATGCAAAAAGCGCAACATGCCGTCGTAAAGTGCGACCACCAGTTCCATACTGCTCTGAATTGCAAGTGACTGCTCTAGGTAATCCATGGCCTCTCCTGTGTGCTTTAAAATCATCCAAAGTTCGGGTTGATGTTGTATCCGCTGTAAGAGCTGTATAGCTCGTTCATGTAGGTCATCTCCTGCGGAATTTGCGTCAGTGTGTAGTTGGCTTGATTCAGCTCACTCGTTAAGCTCTGCGTCTGCTGGCTGATGAGCGTGTTCTCGTTGGTAATGTTGGTATTCAGCGTGGATTCCATCGACTGATCCTGCTGCAAGGCCAGATAGACCGCACCGCTGGGAGCCTGATTACCCAGATTGTTCAAAGCGTTGGTGAAGTTGCCGCCAAAGGAAAGAAAGCTGGCGCTGGGCTGCAAAAAATTCACTACGTCTTGATAGTTTGAATTCAAAAGACTATCCAGTGTGGAAGTATTGAGCGTGATCGTTCCATCGTTGTTCATGGAAATGCCAAGTTGCGTGAACGAAGAAACGCTGCCGCTGCCGCTGGCGGACAGAACGGGGGCAGTGGCCGCCAGGGTGGCTGGTGAAGATGAGGACGGGGTCACCGTCATCGTGGTATCGGCGGAGTTCAACGTCGCTGTATAGCCGGTGCCGGCCGTATTCAAGTCCGCGGCGATCTGCGTCAGGGTTGAGGGGGAGGTGATGGCTGCACTGGAACCCGTGCCGCCGCTACCCGTGCCAAATGCGCCCGCTGCCGCGGTAAATGTATCCGTGGCTGAACCTGCGGTGAAGGTCCAGCCGCTGCCTTGACTGCCGGAGGCCGTCAGGCTGGAGGCCACGGAAAAATTCAGCGCCGACTCCAACTGTGATTGCAACAAAGCGACCGTCGGATTGCCAAAGAGTGGCTCTGGCTGGCCTGCACTATTATTTCCCTCCTGCGCATTCAGGTCGGTGATGGCTTGGTTGTAAGCCGTCACAAAATTGCTTACCGCCGTCTCTACAGCGGTGTTGTTGTTGGCAATCTCCACCTGTACCGGGCTGCTAGGCGCAGCGGAGAGCAACTGAAACGTTACACCGGGAATTGCATTCGCCACGGTGTTGGAGGAACTGGACTCACTAATGCCATCCACGGTGAAGCTGGCGTTGGTGCCAGCCTGCGCCTGCGTAAAGCTGATTATGTTTGAAGAATTCGTCGCATCGGTCAGTGTGGTGCCGATGGTAAAGTTGCCAGCCGTGCCACTGGTATTGCTGACAATCGAAAGCCGTTGCCCGCCGGAGTCCGTGATGATATTGGCCGTCACGCCTGCGTTCGCATTGTTAATGTTGGCGGCAAACTGCGCGATGGTATCGCCGCCGGAATCGGTGTTGATCGTTACCGGCGAACCGCTGCCCACAGTGATCGTCAGGCTGCCGTTGATCAGGTCGGCGGGGTTGGCGAAGTCTTCTGAATAATAGGAATTGGTCTGCGCTAGACTGCTGACGGTCACTGTATGGCTGCCCGCCAGGGCCGTATTGCTGGCCGAGAGTAATTGCAGCACATTGGTGTTGGAACTGGAACCGGACTTCGACTCCAATACGCCTTGAAAATTGGTCAGAGCTTGCAAATTGGTGGTGAGATTAGAGAGGTCGGTACCGAGAGTGGTGTAGGCGCTGTCTTGGCTCTGCAACTGTGTGAGTTGATTCTTCCAAGGTGTTTCGACGTTCTGCATGATGGACGTGATCTGGCTGACCGTCTGCGAAACGTTGAAGCCCTGCCCGCTCGTGGGTGATCCGAAGCTGAGACCGACCGTACCCATTGCCGCACCCTCTTGCCGATGCACGCTTGGCCAAACGGTCAGCGCTGCATCCACCCTCTGTGGTTTCCATCGGCGGGTAAGAGAAAAACTTCAGCCGGATTGTCGTTCTTGGACGATATGCCCACCGCAGAGGCCGCGACTTCGCGGCATTGCGTGTTGCTTCGCTCGAAAGGACAGGGTAAGGATTGTGCGATGATTTTTTCTATGCGAGAGTCATTCTGAGCGACCAACGGGAGTGAAGAATCCAGAAGGCGATGGCTGTATTTACGCAGCCGGCATTCTCTGGATTCTTCGTCGCTACGCTCCTCAGAATGACTCGTATTTCTGTGTTTTTTCACTCCGACTGGAGGCTGCGTCAGCAGTCGCAGTGGAGGAATCTGCGGTTGGGATCTGCGGTTATGCTTGATCTCAAAAAAAATGCGGAAGGTGCGAGGGCTGCACCTTCCGCCATGCTGAGCGTTGCTGCTTGTTTACTGCAACAGCTTCAAAACCTCCTGCTGCACCGTGTTGGCCGTGGCCAAGGCACTGATGCCGGTCTGGCTCAGAATCTGGTACTTGGACAGGTCCGAGGTCGCTTGTCCATAGTCCGTGGCCATGATGCTGTTCTGTGCGGAGACCACGTTGGTCTGCTCCGTGCTCTCCACGTTGGCGATGGCATTCAGTGTGTTGATCTGCGATCCAATGTAACCGCGTTGGGCGGCCACATCCGTTATCGCAGTGTTGATGTCCGTCAGCGCCGTTTGCGCATTTGCGGCGTTGGTCAGGTCCGTTGTATTGAGGGCCTGGTCCGTGCCTTCGGTGTAGGTGATGCCATTGGCTGCTGCGCCGCCAGAGGCAGTGAAGGTTGGGGCAATGCCAGTTGTCGCGAGGGTAAACGTGGTGAACGCCCCTCCGGTCGAGGTGACCACCAGACTGGAGTAGCCACCCGCCGTTTGCACGGTGGCGGATACGCCGCTAATGTTCGCTCCGTTGATATCGCTGGCGATATTGGCGACGGTCGAACCGCTGGCGACGGTGATCGTATTGGTCGAGCCAGTTCCGATCTTGATTGTCACGGTGCCGGCTGCCGTAGTCGTAGCCGTCGAAGAAATGCCGGTACCGGTCTCAATGTTTGCAGTGGTTGCCGTGCCGATGGTCCCGCCCACATCGCCGACGCTCGAAGAGCTGAGTGACTTGATGCTCAACGTGTCGGTACTGGATCCAATCGCGGTTGCATCCCCGGTGAAGATCGATGTATTCGAGCCGAAGACTCCGACACCGTTGTAGCTCGATGTCGTGCCAATGTTGTTGATTTCCGACAGAATCGATTGATACTCCTGATTGGCCGCTGCGTCCTGCGTGCTATTCAGCGTACCGTTGGAGGCTTCTGTAGCCAGGGTGATCGCGCGGTTGAGCAAGTTGGTCACTTGCGACAGTGCGCCATCGGCCACCTGCAACAGGCCCACGCCACTGCTGGCGTTGGTTGCAGATTGGGTGAGAGCTGCGGAGTTGGCGCCCAGACCGTCGGCCAGTGACAGTCCTGCGGCGTCATCCGCGCCGGAGTTGATGCGCGACCCAGACGAGAGCTGCGTCAGCGTGTTCTGCAAGCTGGCGTTTGTCTGGTTCAGGTTGTTCTCTGCGTAGATGGCAGAGATGTTATTCAATACGCCTAAGGACATAATTCCGCTCCTGAAGACCGATAGAGATTGTGGTTGGCGGGTTTCTGTCCTTGCGAATCCCTCACCATCCCGTCCAGTTTGTTCTGGGCGGTTTGGGGAAGAATCCGCGCGGTTGGAAATTCCGCACTCACGGACTTACATCGGCCCATGCCCGTAGCACTTTACTTGCCAAATGCAATTTCATCCGTTGGTAACCATCTCCTCCGCTGGAAAGCCGCGCAGCAGGGAGTTCCTTATAGGTGGTGTCATCTTTCTTCGCCTTGTGCCGATAGCTCCCTTGTAGCCGCGCAATTGCGGCCCAAGAAGGCTGCCATGATCCAACTCTCGCGCCTGAACGGCGAAACGATGGTGCTCAACAGCGATTTGATCCGCTATGCGGAGGCCAATCCCGACACGGTCATCACGCTGGTTACAGGAGAAAAGATTGTTGTCGCAGAGACCTGTGAAGAACTGATGGCGCGGGTGCAGACCTATCGCTCTGGATTATTGCGCGCTGCGTTTCCCCAGGTGAAGCAGCCGGTGGAGGAGTATTCCTCCTCGCGCGAGACGGCGTTGAGCGCCAAGGCCGCATCCAACGCGGTGGAAGAGGCTAACGCGGCCCGGCACGTGATCAAGGACGAAGAAGACAGAAGTTGGCGGCGGCGGCAGCGTGAAGAGGATTAAGCCGTGCGCTGGTTTCTGTCCGGTGTGGATGAATTTTTGCGAAGCGGAGTGAATCATCATGGATAAGAGCAGCTTTGGCGGAGTGGTCCTGGCCATCGGGGGCATTCTGACCGGCATGATGATGGAGGGTGGCAAGCTGGGACAGATTTTGCAGCCCACAGCCGCCATCATTGTTTTTGGTGGCACCATTGGAGCGATTCTGCTCCAGTTCCCGATGCGCATTGTTCTGGGAGCGGTGAAGAATCTGGCGCGCGTCTTCTTCAGCGGCGAGCCGGATGGCACCGCGCTGATCGCCCAGCTCGTGGGCTTTGCCAACAAGGCTCGCAAGAGCGGCATTGTTTCGCTGGATGCCGACCTGGCCTCCGTGCACGATTCATTTTTGAAGCAGGCGCTCATGCTGGCCGTCGACGGCACGGATCCCGGCGAGTTGCGCAAGATCATGCAACTGGAACTGGACAACCAGGGCGAGAATGAAGAGCGCATCCCGCAGGTTTTCGAATCCGCCGGCGGTTATTCGCCCACGGTGGGCATCATCGGTGCAGTGCTGGGTCTGATTCAGGTGATGCAGCACTTGGACAATATCAACGAAGTGGGACGTGGCATTGCCGTTGCGTTTGTTGCGACGATTTATGGCGTGGCTTCGGCCAACTTGGTCTACCTGCCGGTTGCGGGCAAGCTGAAAATCCGCCAGCGCGAAGAACAAATGCAGAAGGAAATGATGCTCGAAGGCGTCATCTCCATCATGGAGGGAATGAATCCGCGCATGGTGGAAACCAAGCTGAAGACATTTTTGTCTGAGCAACACCCCCATGCCGAGGCGGCCAGGTAATGAACCGCAAAAAAAAGCACGATCACATCAGCCATGAGCGTTGGCTGGTCTCCTACGCCGACTTCATTACGCTGCTCTTCGCTTTTTTTGTGGTGCTGTTTTCCTCTTCTCAGTCCGACCGCAAAAAAGTTGAGCAAGTGGAGTACTCCATTCACTCCGCGTTTCAGACGATGGGCATCTTCACCATGACCAGCAGCGCCCCCAACCTGCAGAACCCCGGCGGCGCACCCAATGCGGCGACGATTATGATGGGCGACGATCTGGATGCCGCCTCACCGGCCACGCTGGCCGACCTGAACAAGATGAAGGCTAAGCTGGACACGCTGTTGGCCGCGCAGATTGCCAGGAAAACCGTTAGCGTCAAGGTAGGCCGGGATGGGTTGATTATCTCTTTACGTGCTGCGGGATTCTTTGAGAGCGGCGTGGCCGCGCCGCTGCCGGCGTCCATCCC
>DAHUZD010000200.1 GCA_027306745.1 Acidobacteriaceae bacterium | reverse complement strand
CCTGGCCAAGAATGGGGTCGCGGACAACTTGAACCACAGCGTAGCCCAGCGGCTGTCTCCATTCCTCTGCGCTGATCTGCACACCGTCGCCTTGGGCACGCTGCCATTGTTGTACGGCCTGCTCTGGCGTCTGCGCCGTGCAAAGCAGAGCCTGCGCCGCAGCGGGCACGAGCCACAGGGCCAGCCATAGACTGGCCCATGCACCGGCCCCGCGGCGAATCCCGTATCCGAATCTGCGAAGATCTTGCCAGCCCGTCATACTGGCTCCCGTTAGCGAATCAGGTTGTACACCTGCTGGTACATGGTGTCGGCGGCTGTGGCGACATTGGAGTTGCTCTCATACGCGCGCTGGGCCAGAATCATCTGCACAAATTGCTCGACGATATCCACGTTGGAGTTCTCCACATAGCCCTGCTGCAAGGTGCCCGCGCCGGTCGTGTCGCCGGGGTTGCCCAAAGCGGGCTGGCCCGAGGAATACGTCGCCTGAAAAAGGTTGTTGCCCACGCTGTTCAGCCCGCCTGGGTTGCTGAAGATGGCCAATTGAATCTGGCCCAACTGAGCCGGGTTGGTTTGCCCGGGCAGCGTGGCGTTGACCACGCCGTATTGCGTGATCGTCAGCGAGGTGGCATTCGACGGAACCGTGATCGTCGGAATCAGCAGATTGCCGTTGACGTCGACCATCTGCCCCTGATTGTTCAACTGAAAGTTGCCCGCACGTGTGTAGGCGATGGTGCCGCTGGGCGTCTGTACCTGAAAGAAGCCCGTGCCCTGAACAGCCAAGTCGAGCGGATTGTTGGTCTGGTTGAAGGAGCCTTGCGTCTGGATGATCTCCGTGGTCGAAGGCTGCGTACCCAGGCCCACCTGCAAGCCGGCCGAGACGGTCTGCGCGCTTTGCGCCGCGCCGGGCGTCACCAGATTCTGGTAGATCATGTCTTGAAATTGCAGTTGACGGCTGCGAAAGCCCGCCGTGGCCGAGTTGGCCAGATTGTTGGCGATCGTGTCCAGATTTAACTGCTGGGCGCTCATGCCGCTGGCGGCTGTGTACAAAGCTCGAATCATCGCTGCTGCTCCTGTTCTGCGTTCCGAATGCTGCTGCCTGCGCAACGCCTTCCGCTGCGCCGGGTGTTGTTCGTCCCACTAGACGTGCGGCAGATCCTGGCTGGCATGCAGGTCCAGATCATTGCCAAAGACAGAAAGCGCCTTCTGCATCATCTCCGCCTGCCGCTGCACCAGAATCAGTTGCAACGTGCCACGCACCACATCCTGATTGGAGCTTTCGAGCACGCCCTGATGCAGCGAGCCAGTGGCCGCCTGCCGGGCTGTCGTTGCCGGAGCCGTGTACTGGCCGGTTCCGCCCGGCGTCAGTTGCGTGCCTGCGGGATAGCTGACGATGCTGATGTAGCCGACCACTGCACCCGCCACAGAAACCGTTCCGTCGGCGGCGATGGTGACCGGCCCGGTGGGCAGGCTGATGGTCTTGTAGGGTTTTTTGCGCGTATCCAGCACCGGCTGGCCCTGGCTGTTGACCAGTTGGCCCTTGGCCGAGCGTTGAAAGGACCCGTCGCGGGTGTAGAGGATGGTGCCATCGGCCCGGCGCACCTGAAAGAAGCCCTGCCCCTCAATGGCCACATCGAGCGGATTGCCCGTGGCCGTCAATTGGCCCTGGTTCAAATCCACACGATTGCCGCCCAGCACGCCAAAGTTGTTGACGGCTGTGTTCAATTGGGAGTTGAGCGCATCGGGGCCGGTTACGGTGTTGCGGAAATACTCCTTTTCCGCACGAAAACCGTTGGTGCCGGTGTTGGCTAGATTGTTGGCCGCCGAATCCAGCGCCTGCATGCGCGCCATCAACCCGGTAAAAGCTGCATAATATCCGCTGTCCACGTCGCATCCCTCCCGCATGGGGTGCATGTGCAGCGGAGGGGCCGGAAACGGGCTGGTCAGATTAGAAGAAGCTCACAGAAACAGCGACGGCCTGGACGGAGATTAGAGCCGCCCCACACCCACGGCGAATCCGGGATGGGATTCACAGCGGATGGAAAGCCGTATCTGATGGCCAAGAAAGAGGTAGAGCCGTTCGGCCAGAATCTGATTGCCCAGCGGATGCAACACATAGCTGGAGCCACAGACGATGGTCGGGGCCGAAAGCGCGCAGCCGGAGTCCAGGCCAGGAACGCGATTCTTCCATCCCCCGGCAATCATGTTGCAAATCTCGCCAAAAGAGTCCAGCAGCGTGGCGTCAAGCTGCTCGATGGCCACCTGGCCCAAGTGGGTCGCCGCGCCGTCCTGCATGGAGTGTGCATGATGGGCCGACGACGGACCGGCCAAAGCCGGGGAAAGCAAGTGCATGGCTAGCGCGGCCACCGCTGCCGGTTCCGCGCACATGGTGCAGGAGCCGGTGATGCGCCCGCCAAAACCGAGAATGGCGCTGACCGGAGACAGCCACGTCGAGGATGGCGCCACCGGTTTGCCTAGACCTGGGGAAGGCGCAGTGGGCGCAGGCACGGCCTGCGCTGAAAAGGGCAGGCCGAGCATACAGGTGAAGACCTCTTGCACCGCTGCATCCAGAGCCTGGATGGGGTCGGCCACTGGAACCGGGGCGGCCACCGCTGTGTGTATGCTGCGCTCCAACGCTGGGTCAAGTGCCATTTGCCTCTTCCAGACCTTTCTGTGCGTCCGCCAAAGTTGCACTGCGCCTTGGCTGCATCCATCGACTGCTCCGCCATAGAGGCGGACCGACCTGACTCCCCGCCCACCACTTCATATCCGCCGCATCAGGCTCGCACGGCAACCAGCGGCATCACGCGCTCCTGAATCTGCTCCGGGGTAAAGGGCTTGCGAATGTAGGCCTGCGCGCCATACTCCAGTGCGGCACGCACATGGCTTTCGCTGCTCTCGGTGGTGATCATGACAACGGGAACCTGTTGCGCCAGCTTCTGCTGCTGCATGACGCGCAGCATCTCCAAACCATCCATGCCGGGCATATTGATGTCGCAAAGAATCAGATCCACCGTCTGCTGCCGCAAAACAGCCAGGCCCTCTTCTCCGTTGCCGGCTTCGACGACGGTGGCCATCTCAATGCCCCCTTGCCGCAAGGTGCGCTCGACAATTTTGCGCATCACGGCCGAGTCATCCACAATCAATACCCGGATCCCTGGCATCGCACTCCCATCCCGCGGCCTGCGCCGTGTCATCTCTGCTGGGAGTATCGGCGCGGCCACTGTGCAACTTGAGCGAGGGCCACGCGCGCATCTCAGAGCGCGGCGGCAAGAAAATATCCTCAAGTAAAACAGTAGGTATTTTATATATCTAATTGATAAATCTATTGATATCCAACCGCATCGTCGTGAACTGAATATCGGCAGAGCCAGTCTTCCACCTGATGGATCCGCGGCACGGGCAATGGCGCGCCGGGCGCATCCTGTGCCGCGGAGGAGCGCGCATCGCCCGCGGTGACGGGCGTGCGCCACATCCGCAGCCAGAGATACTGGTGCAGTCGGACTAATCGCGCAGCGTGTGGACGAATGCGCTCGACGGCTTCGGTGATCTTGCCGATGGCGCTTTGGGCCGAGGAGGCCTCGGTGAGCACGGTGCGCGGATAGGCAGCATCCATCATGCGCTCATGCGCACGCAGAAATTGAGTGGAGGGCACCACGCCGGTTTCAATGCGCAGGCCGGTCATGCGCGCGATGGCCAGCGCGGCGGCGGACTGGATTCGGTCTTCAAAGCCCAGGTGGAGCACCTTGCCACCGGCCACACGCAGTGGCAACATGCCATAGCTATCCAAAAACAGACGCGGCACCAAGGTGGCCACACTCTCCGGCTGGTGCGCGGTGACCTGATAAAGCGGGCAGCCCCATTGCTGGGCCAGCGCACGCGTGACGCGATCCTCGCTCAAGCCGCTTTGCCGCATCAGCCAAAGTCCGATGCGGCCCTTGCCGCTGGTGCGCTGTGCGTCCAGGGCCTGCCGCAACTGTTCTTCGCTGATGATGCCCTGGCCGAGCAGGATAAGGCCGAGCGGCATACGATGGCGGTGCGGCTGCGGCGCCCAGGGCATGTCGCTGTTTAGCTCACGCAGCACGGCTGCCGAGATGAAGACCTCCATGCAGGCGGGGCTGCAGGCCCACTGCCCTTCAAAGCGCGGCACCTGCCGCCGCCGCCACAGGCGCAGCCAGTTGGTGCGGCAATCGGGATTCATGCAGGTGGCAAAGAATGAGGATTCGCCGCCCATCCAGGGCTGGCGCGAGGTGCGTTCCGAGGCCACAGCGTCGGGCGTCGTGGCGCTCTCTGGCAGCGGCAGCGGACCCAGCAAACCGTGCGCATAGCGCTCGCGGGCGTTTTGCTCCCGCTGCTCCCAAGACAGATTGCGGTTCCACAACAGACCGCTGCCACCGGCCTCGACCGCCGTTTGTGCCGTGGCTGTTGATGCACTTTTCATGATGCCCTCCCGCACTTGCAAAAAAATATTTCCAAATTATCAGAACCCTAACCATCCAAACCCTAACGATCAAAACAAGGATCGGATCGAATCCAGTCTGCGCCGTGGCTCAGCGACTTCCGTCACGTGCAAGCCAAAGTTGCCGCCCACCAGAACCACTTCTCCGCGCGCGACGATTCGGTCGCCGACGACCAGATCCACCGGCTCCTGGACATGCCGGTCCAGTTGCAGCACATCGCCCGGCCCCAGCTCCAGCACCTTGCGCAGCGGCATCTCCAGCGCGCCAAAGCGCAGCGTCGCCTCCAGTTCAATATCCAGCAGCAGGTTCAACCGCTCAGGATGCGTGCGGAAGGGGCTGGATTCCTCTGTGGAGGCACCGTTGCGCCGCCATGCGGAGCGTTCTTCAGCTTCGGCGGCGGCGCGTTCCATCTCCTCAGCCGCAACCCGGTCGGCCTCGGCCATGCGCGCGCGGCGCTCGGCCTCCGCCTCGGCGGCGGCCTGGGAGGAATTCTGCGTGGAAGCGGGTTCAGCGGCGGCTTCGGCTTGGATTGTCTCGGCCTGAGCTGCGACGATGGGGGCTGCGTCTGCCTGCGCTGTGTCCGTCGGCACGACATCCGGTTGAGCTGCGGGCTGCGTTGCATCCAAGCGCACGGCACGCAGGCGAATGCTCAAGGCCACCTCGCCGCTGCGCAGCGTGTATGCCTGCGCAGGCTCGGCCTCCGCCGCACCCGAAGCATCCAACTCCCCTGGCTCCGCGGCCTGCATGGAGCCGATCTCGGCCTGAAATTCTCCCGTTCCCTCGCTTTGCAGACGCGCGACAAAAGGCGGCAGCGTCGCCTCCAACAAAGACTTCCAGGCGCTCAGCAGCGCCTCATCCAGCGGAGCCTGCGGATCGGCCGCCTGCTGGGCTGCCAGTTGCACCAACTGCACCAGCTCCGCGCCGGGCATGGCAATGCTCAACTCCCCCGGCGCAGTGCCGGTGATGGCGATCGTGCTGTAGAACAGCGGCACTGGACGCGGCTCGGTCACCTCATGGGTCACCGTCCATTGCGCGCCAGAGCGCTGCTCGAGCAGACGCTCCAACTCTTCCCTCCAAATTTGTATCTGCCCGGCCATGGTCATACTCGCTCCACTTGGTTCCCCGTGCTTGCCCCTACCAGCGTTGTCTTCGCCGTCGGCTTGATTTTCATCCTGCGCATTCGATATTCCCGATTTCTATTTGCTATTCCGTGTTTCCTATTCCGTGGACAAATTGAGCAGTGGATGGTTGCGACCAACCACCTGCGCCCCGCGGTGTTCGCCCGCCCGCACCGGCAGCGCGTGAAAGAGCGCCATGCCAGCCACATGCAACTCAGCGGGCGTGGTGGCGGCCAGCCCCAGACGCAGCACCGTGCCTGGCTGCATCGACTCCAGCTCCATGGCCGCGATGCGCACAGAGGGCAACTGCAACGAGGCTCCCAACCGCACCTGTTGCACCCGCTGCTCCACACGCGCCAGCATCTCCGGGGAGCGGCGGCGATTCTGGCGGCCCCAATCGGTAATCAGGCGGCGCAAAATTGTATTCGACACAACCGAGGGAAAGGCGAGATTCAAAATTCCCTGCACCTGTGGCATGCGCATCTCAAAGCTGACGGAGAGAGTCTTCTCCGTGACGGCCATCAGACGGGCGATCTGCGTCTGCATCTGGCGTTTTTCAAATTTGAAGGTGAGGCCGACTGGCTGCCAGGCCGCCGTCAATTCGCGACAGATGATCTCCACCACGCTGCCCAGAATCGTTTCTTCAATATCGGTCAGCTCCCGCACCGTGGCTGGCTTGCCTTCGCCGCCCAGCAGCAGATCAATCACGGGCAGGGCCAGATTCAGATCCAGTTGCAGCACACAGATGGCACCGATCGGCTCTAGCCGCACCGAGCCGACGTAGCTGATGTCCGGGATGCGCTGTAAAAATTCGTCGTAGGGCAACTGCTCGGCCGAGACAAGGTTGACGTTGAAGTGGGTGCGCAGAAACGCGCCCAGGTTGTGCGTTAAATTGCGGGCAAAGATGTCGTTGAGCAGGCTGATGGCACGCATCTGCTCGTTGTTGATCTGCCCGCCACGCGAGAAGCTGAAGGGTTGCATGCGCGGGTTGCGCGCCTGAGCCTTGGGCGAAGCGGCCTTGGTGCGCGCCTGCTGAAAGAGTGCATCGATTTCATCCTGAGCCAGCGGCTTGTCCATTGTCGTCTACCTCAATAAAAATTCTTTTCCTGCCCAGCTTTTGGCTCCATCACCACAGACGCTGCCGCGCATCTGGCTTGCGACCCTGCACGGGAGCAGCGGGCAGTTTTCCCGGCGCAGGCCGCATGGGAGCCACAGCCTGGTTCAGCGAAGGCCGCGACTGCGCGATTTGCGCCGTGGCCGGACGCATCGACGACTTGCCGCGCGCCGCACTGGCCAGCTTGGCGCGCAGGTGCAGCACGGCAGAGGAGTGAATCTGTGAGATGCGCGACTCGACCACGTTCAGCGTGAGGCCAATCTCTTTCATGGTCATTTCTTCGTAGTAGTAAAGCGTGAGCACCAGCCGTTCTTTTTCCGGCAAATCGCCGATGGCTGCGGCCAGGCGCTCGCGCATCTCGCCCTTCAAGCAGCGAAAGAGCGGGTCGTCCTCCGGACTGTTCGGAACATAGGCCAGCTCCTCTTCGCCGGAGTCTTCCGTGTGCTCGACGTGCAGGCTGCCGATCTCCAGCCCCTTCAAGTCACCCAGCAACTGCTGATACTCGCTGAGAGCAATGCCCATTTCCGCGGCGATTTCATTTTCCTGCGGTGTGCGGCCCATGCGAGCGGTCAGCGTTTGGATGGCCTCTTCAATGGCGCGGCCCTTGCGGCGCAGCTCCCGCGGACTCCAGTCGAGCGTGCGCAGACTGTCCAAAATGGCCCCGCGCACGCGGAATTGCGCATAGCTGCGGAACTGTACGTTTTTATTGGTGTCGAATTTATTGAAGGCATCCAGCAAGCCCACCATGCCCGCGCTGACCAGGTCGTCCATCTCCACATGCTGGGGCAAACGCTCATGGATGCGCCGCGCAATGTAGCGCACCACGGGCAGGTGTTCGAGCAATAGGGCCTCGCGCTCGGCTGCGCTCATCTCCGCAGGCGAACGCTGGGGCGCAACCGGCGCCGCCTGGGCTGCCGTGGCCTGCAACGTTGCCGCCAGAGGGCTGGCATGGTGTTGGGCCGTCTCTGATTCTGTTTGCATTCCGCTCTTCCGCATCGCGCTTCCCTTCCGCTCGTATCCCTGAAACCTGCCCAGCCCGCCTGCCGTTGCCTAGGCCGTCTGCGCCTCTTGCACTGGCAGGCCGCCAGTTCGCGCCTCGGCCACCTGTGTACCGGCGGCGCGCACCTCGCTGCCCCGAATCATGCCCAACGACCGCACCCGCACATCAGCGGGAATCTCAGCAGGAGCCAGCACCGTAATGCGCGGCAGCACCGGCTCCAGCCAGCGGCGCAGATAAAAGCGCGCCGGACTGGAACAGAGAAGCACGGGCATGGCCGAAGTGGGAGCGTCTCCGGTTAGGCGTTTCAAAGATTCGACAATGCGGCGCAGAAAACCGCCCGCGCCCCGCACCGGCTGGCTGCCGTCGCCGAGCATCCGCAGCGCGCCTTCGTTGTCGAGCAGCGACACGATCTCCTCTTCCAACGCCGTCTCCAGCACAAAGGCCCTCAGCACGCCTTCGCCATCCAGCAGCGGCTGCACGATGGAGTGTCCCATGGCCTGCCGGATGGTTTCCACCAGATGCACAACGTTTTTGTTGTTGGGCGCGGTCTCAACCACCACCTCTAAAATCGCGCCCAGGTCGCGGATGGAGACGTGCTCGCGCAGCAACTGCTGCAAGACGCGCTGCACCTCGCCGAGGGTCATCAGCTTGGGCACCAGTTCCTCGATCAGCTTGGGGTGGGACTCATTCAGGGAGTCGAGCAGGCGCTTGACCTCCGCGCGGCTGAGCAGGCGATGGGCCTCGCGGCGGATCACCTCCCCCAGATGCGTGCCGATCACCGTGGTCGGATCAACGACCGAATAGCCCGCGGCGATGGCCTGATCCTCATACACCGGTTGAATCCAGCGGGCGCTGACGCCAAAGGCAGGTTCGCGCGTCTCAATGCCGGGGATGGGCCGCGCTTTGGGGTCGGCGTGCACGGCCAGCAGGCAGTTGCCCTCCGTGTGCCAACGCGCAATCTCCACGCCGCGCAGTGAGAGCAGATACTCGCGTGGCTTGATGCGCAGGTTGTCGGTGATGTGCACCGGCGGCACGATGAAACCCAACTCTGTTGCCAAATGACGGCGCAGTGTGCGCACCCGTTGCAGCATTTGCCCACCCTGTTTTTCATCCACGAGCGGAATCAACTGGAAGCCAATCTCCAGGCTCAGATCATCCATCGGCAGCAGCGAAGCCAAATTGTCCCCCTTGGCGGCCTCCGCCGGTTTGGCCGCAGCGGATTCGGCGGCGGCAGCCTCGGCCTCCGTCAAGACCGGCGTCTCGGGCAGCTTATAGGCGATGTAACCCAGCCCGGCTGAGAGCAGCAGAAATGGCAGCTTGGGCAGGCCGGGGATCAAGGCCATGGCGGCCAGCAAACCCGCGGCGACCCAGAGCGTGGAGCGGCGTTTGAAGAGCTGCGTGCCGATTTCTCCGCCGAGCGAGGCCGCCGTCGATGAGGCCCGCGTCAGCACCACAGCGCCGGCCACGGAGACAAGCAGTGAGGGGATCATCGTCGCCAGACCGTCGCCGACGGTGAGCACTGTGTAGGTTTTCAGCGCCTCGCCAATGGCGATGTTCTGTTGGAAGACGCCGATCAACAGCCCGGCCAGAATGTTGATGGAGGTAATGAGAATCGTCGCCAGCGAGTCGCGCTGGTTGAAGCGGGCTGCGCCGTCCATCGCGCCGTAAAACTCGGCCTCGCGTGCAATGGCCTCGCGGCGTTTTTTGGCCGTCACATCGTTGATGAGTCCGGCATTCAGATCCGCGTCACTGGCCATCTGCTTGCCCGGCAATGCGTCCAGTGTGAAGCGCGCTGTCACCTCCGCCGTGCGCACCGCGCCATGGCTGACGACGAGGAACTGAATGGCGATCAAGGCTAGAAAGAGCACGAAGCCCACCACGTAATTGCCGCCCACCACAAACTGGCCGAAGGATTGAATCACCTGCCCGGCAGCAGCGGTGCCTTCATTGCCATGCAGAAGAATTCTGCGGCTGGAGGCCAGGTTGAGCGAGAGCCGGAAGAGCGTGAGCAAAAGCAGCACGGTGGGAAAAACGGAAAACTCCACGGCGCGGCGCAATTGCACCGCTGACAAAAAGACGATGACCGAAGCGGTAATCGACAGCGCCAGCAGCATGTCCAGCGCAAAGGCCGGCAGCGGGATCAGCATCACCAGCACCATGCTGATGGCCGTGCCGGGCAACAGCATTTCGTGAATGCGCTTGGCCGCCTCCGGCGTCAACAGCTTCGCCAGCCCCGCGGCGGCAGGCGCACTGCCCTGCGTCTGCGCGTTGGCGGGCGTGGACGGCGCGCCAGGTTTGGCTGCGCCCGGCGCGAGCGCCTTGGCCGCCACCGGAGCGGGTTTGGTTGCGTTTTGTGCCACGGCCTGCGTACTCATTGGCTCTCTCCTAAGTCATTCCTGGGATCATCTCCGGGGTCATCCCTGTCCGTCGGCTTCCCGCTGGCTCCGTCTGCATCCGACGCGGCGGCCGCGGCCGGCAACTGCGGCGTGCGCAGCCAGGACGGCGCGGCGGCAGGCTCCCCGGTTTCGCCACGCACCGTTTCTGGCTGCGATGTTTGTGCAGAGCGCGTGGCTGTGCCAGAGCGCCCTGTGGTGCGGGCCGCATTGTGGCGCTGGCGCGCGCGCTCTCGCTCCTCGGCCTGCATCTTTTCCTGCATGCGCTGCCGGTAGAGGAAGGCCAGAATCGCCGCCACGGCTGCGTAGAGGTCCTGCGGAATCGCCTGGCCCGGCTCCACCGAGCGGAAGAGT
>DAHUZD010000207.1 GCA_027306745.1 Acidobacteriaceae bacterium | reverse complement strand
GGTTTGGATCTGATTGGTTTCCTCATTGGTAGTGATGGCAAAGGTATTGATGGATCCATTGGCATTGGTGGTAAAGCCCGTGCCACCGGAACCGGTCAACCCCGTCCAGACAGGGCCGCTGCTCAGATTGATGCGGATCAGCGTGCTGTCGCCGGAAAAATCCACGTAAGAAGCCAGACCTGTGCTGGTCGGATTGTTGCAAGCCTGCTCAATGGTGACGGCATTTGCGTTGCCCTGGTCAACACCACAACTGGTGACAACGGCATATTTGGCGGGCTGGGGTGCGGGCTGCACGGGGGGAATATTGGTTACGATCGGACGATAGACATCGCCGCATCCGAGCATGGCAGCCAGCAAACATGCTGTTCCCGTCAACACCACTGGGCGAAGCCGCCCCACACCTGACACCACGCGCAGATACCTCTCAGCCAAAAGAAAATCGTTCAGAGACCGTTCGCAAAAGCTACGTTGATTGTAAATCAGCGGGGGCAGAAACGGTGCGCGCCGGCAGAATCAATGCAGATGGAGGCTCCACAGCGCGTAACTGACAATCTCATGCGCATAGCGCCGCACCACGTCCTGCACGGGCATGGGCTTGCCTGCAGGCCGCGGCGAGGTGAGCACATGCAGGCCCTGGGCGTGGCACAACTGGCGGATGCGGAACAGATGCGAGCCATCGCTGACGGCTATGACACTGTGCAAATGGTTGGCGCGCACGATCTCCGCCAAATGCTGCACGGATTGCTCAGTATTCTGGCTCTCTGTTTCGGCAATGATGCGGGCATCCGGCACGCCGTTAGAGAGCAGGTAGTCGCGCTCGACTTCGCCTTCACTCCAACGCGGGTCGCTGCCTCCGCCGAGCGTAATCAGCAAGGGCGCGTAGCCTTCGCGGTACAGGTCGAGCGCATGATCGAGGCGGGCGCGCAGCACTGGGGAAGGGCGTCCGTTGTATTCTGCGGCTCCAAAAACGGCGATGGCGTCGGCAGGAGCGGCGAAGTCCTGACGCGCCGCAGCATAGACCTGCTGATAAATCCAGGCCAGCCAGAGCGCGGTGAAGACAGCCGTCCAGAAGCACATCCACCACACGAATTTCCGCAAAGTTTTCATCGAGTGCGCCACCGCAAAAACAAAATCTGCTTATTGTAGAGCGAGCGCTATCTCATGCGCTGGAATGGCACCGACACGCAAAATTTGCCAGAGGCCGGGCCTCTCGGAAAGATCCACAATTGTGGTGGGCAAGCCACGCGCGGTGGGGCCACCATCGACGATGAGTGGAATCCGGTCACCCAACTGATCGCGCAGACCAGCGGCATGGGTGCACTCTGGCGCTCCGCGCAGGTTGGCGGAGGTGGCGGTGATGGGCAGTCCCAGGCGCTTGACCACGGCGCGGGGAATGTTGGCATCAGGCACGCGCAGAGCCACGTTGCCCGTGTTGGCCGTAACGCGTAGCGGCAATCGTGTGCCCGCGCGTACGATGAGCGTCAGCGGGCCGGGCCAGAACTTTTCCGCCAGCCGGTCAAAGCAGGAGTCCAAATCGCGCGCCAGCTCATAGGCCTGCGCAGCGCTGGAGAGCAGCAAAGATAGCGGCTTGTGGCGCACACGGGTTTTGATTTCATAGATGCGCTCCACTGCGCGCAAATTGACCGGATCGACGGCCAGACCATAGAACGTGTCCGTGGGCAGGCCCACCACCTTGCCGGCTTCGAGGCAGGCAGCAATGTAATCAATCCGTTCCTGCTCCGGCTCATCGGGGTTCACACGCAATAGCTCGGCAGACACATGGACTCCACGAAAATTGACTGGCACCGGCGGGCGGCACATCTCATCATACCGCGAGGCTTGCCGGACGAAATGGCCGCGACGCCCTGGCGGATCGAGTGGGACATCTGCAGGGGTGTGCCGTAGAATCGCGGTGTATGCCGTCCCGGCCCAGTTCATCCGCACTGCCACAGAACGGAACACGCATCGCCAGCAGCCAGAACGCGCGCTGGAAGGATTTGCGCCGCCGCCTGCTGCATCCGGCGCGCGCGGCGGATGGACACATTGCCATTGAAGGTCTGCATTTGATCGAAGAGGCGCAACGCAGCGGACTGCCGCTGGAGACGCTCTTCGTGCGTGAAGACGTACAGGCAGAGGCGAAGAGATTTGCAGCGCGTGAGGTCTGCGTTGTCGCCCAGGGTGTCTTTAACCAAGGCAGCGCGACAGAAACTCCGCAAGGCTTAGCCGCGCTGGTTCAGATGCCTGCGGCGAAACCGGAAGCGATGTTGAGCGCAGACTCTTCGCTGCTTGTGGTGCTTGATGGCATTCAGGACCCAGGCAATCTGGGCGCAATTGTGCGCTCTGCAGAGGCCTTTGGGGCCACTGGTGTGCTGCTGCTGCCGGGCACGGTCAGCCCGTGGAATGCCAAAGCGCTGCGCGGCGCGGCTGGCTCGCTGTTTCGCGTGCCAGTAGCGCCCATGCAGGTTGGGGAAGCGTTTGCGGCTTTGCGCACAAAGGGGATTTCCATTTGCGCGGCCGTGGCGCGGGACGGCGTGGATGTGGAGGCGGCGCGGCTGGACCAGCCGGTGGCGCTGTGGATTGGCAATGAGGGCGCGGGCATCTCCGCAGCGACGCTGGCGCAGGTGGATTGCCGCGTGCAAATTCCCTGCCCCGGTCCGGTGGAATCCTTAAATGCAGCCGTAGCTGCGTCGATTCTGCTCTACGCGGCCTCACAACAACGGAGGCAACGTGCGCAGAGAGCGGCGGGGCGGCCATGAATTTATTTGATCCAGCACCGCACCGGCAACAGGCTGCGCAGGCGGGAGCGCCGCTGGCAGAGCGGATGCGCCCGCGCACGCTGGAGGAGTTTTGCGGGCAAGAACATTTGACCGGGCACGGCAAGCCGCTGCGCGTGCAGATTGAGCGCGACGAGCCAGCTTCGATGATCTTTTGGGGGCCACCGGGCGTAGGCAAAACCACGCTGGCCAAGATTCTAGCGCAGGCGACGCACGCATCGTTCATCGAATTTTCTGCCGTCATTTCTGGCATCAAAGAGATCAAGCAGGTGATGAGCGAGGCCGATGCGGCGGCGCGGTCGGGCATCCGAACCGTACTGTTTATTGACGAAATTCACCGCTTCAACAAAAGCCAGCAGGATGCTTTTTTGCCGTATGTGGAGCGAGGCGCAATCCGGCTGATCGGCGCGACCACGGAGAATCCATCCTTCGAATTGAATGCCGCGCTGTTGTCGCGCTGCTCGGTTTTTGTGTTGCAGCCGTTGAGCGATGAGCAGATTGTTACGCTGCTGCACCGGGCGTTGCAGGACGCAGAGCATGGTTTGGGCACCATGCAACTGAGCGCTGAAGAGGGCGTGCTGCTGCACATTGCGCAGTTCTCCAGCGGCGATGTTCGCCGCGCCTACAACGCGCTGGAGGCTGTGGCGCGGCTGGCCGTGGAT
>DAHUZD010000142.1 GCA_027306745.1 Acidobacteriaceae bacterium | reverse complement strand
GCCGCGTCCGGTGGCCGTCGGGTCGCCGCCCTGAACCATAAAGCCGGGGATGACACGATGAAACGTTGAGCCGTCGTAATACGGCTTGCCGTGCACTGGCTTGTGTGTGGTGGGGTCGGTGAAGTCCTTGCTGCCCGTGGCCAGACCAATGAAGTTGGCTGTCGCCTGGGGAACTTCTTTGGAATAGAGGCTGCAAACCATCCGGCCCATGCTGGTGTCGAAGACCACCGTGGGCCCTTCCGGTTGCAATTGCACCGGTGCATTGCTCGCGGGGGCATCAGGCAGGGTGGAAGCATCTGTGCTGGCCTGTGTGGTGGACTGGTGCGCATAGGCACCATATCCAGCGAAAACTATGCAGAGAAGCAGAGAAGTCTCAATCCAAATATGGAGGACGTTTCGATTCCAGCGCATGATAATTGCATTGTACCGGGGCACAGCGTTCTTTTGCCATGCTGGGCTTGTCAAAGACCAGGGCTGCGTGCACCCCGCTCTTCAGCTTGGAGAATAGTTACATGATACTTCGCACTCTCGCCGTCGGATTGTTTCTTTGCACTCTTCCTATGGCTGCGCAAACCGCGGGCAGCGCCAAGCTGCATTCCCACGCGGCAGCGGCGGCTTCTTCGGCAGTGATTGCCATCCATGCCCGCCGCTTTGCGTTTGATCCTGCGCAGATTACCTTGGTCAAAGGCAAGACGGTGGAGTTGGATTTGATCTCCGATGACGTGCATCATAGCCTCGTCATCGGTGCCCTTGGCATACACGCCGACATGCTGCCCGGCACAACGGAGCATGTACAGGTCACGCCCGATGACACGGGCGACTTTACCGGGGACTGCGGCCACTTCTGCGGCATGGGCCACAACAAAATGCACCTGCTGATCCACGTCGTCA
This sequence comes from Acidobacteriaceae bacterium, assembly GCA_027306745.1. GTDB lineage: Bacteria > Acidobacteriota > Terriglobia > Terriglobales > Acidobacteriaceae > JAJZCX01. The sequence goes on along the minus strand of DAHUZD010000142.1, from coordinate 4,707 downwards.
ATCCCTAGCTCTGCCTATAATGGGCCAATGAGCAGCAACACGGCGCACACACTGCAGCAAACAGTGCAATCCGCTGCACACGCGCGCGGCTTCCACCTGGCCGGCGTCACGCGCGTGCCAGAGCCAGGCTCTGCTGAAGATTTTTCGGAGCTGGCGCATTTTCAGAATTGGGTTGCAGCAGGCCACGCCGGTTCCATGGACTATCTGCGGCGCACGGATGAGGCAGGGAAGTATCTGCGCTCTTCAGCTCGCATTCCATTTCCCTGGGCGCGTTCGGTGGTGGTCTGCTCTGTCAGTTACAACAACGCGCAGCCATATTCGGTGCATCCCGCGCCAGAAAATTCTGGCTGGATCGCGCGCTATGCCTGGAGCGGCCACGCGGCTCCCGGTGCGTCCAACGAGCCGGACACACCAACTGAGCCGCACGCAATTGCGGCCATACCACTGCAGCCGACGGATTATCACTCGGTGATTCGCACACGCTTGGAGCAGTTTGCGGAGGATTTGCAGGCCGCGCTCGGCCCCTTTACCGCCCGCTGTTTTGTTGATACCGGCCCGCTGGTGGAGCGCATCTACGCCAAATATGCTGGCTTGGGCTGGCAAGGGAAAAATACCTGCCTGATCCATCCCCAGCTTGGCTCCTGGTTTTTTCTGGGGGTCATTCTTACGTCGCTGGAGCTGCCCGAGGCCGCCCAGTCCACGCCACTGCCTGACCGCTGCGGTAGCTGCACACGCTGCATCGATGCCTGCCCAACGCAGTGTTTGGAGCCATACGCCATGGACGCCAGCCGCTGCATTGCGTATCTCACAATTGAAAAGAGAGGTGAAATTCCAGAGGACTTGCAGCCCGCCATCGGGCGCAACGTCTTCGGCTGCGATATTTGTCAGGAGGTTTGTCCGTGGAACCGTCGCGCGCTTGTCACCGACTGGCCAGAGCTGTCCGCGCGGCCAGAGTTGGTTAACCCAGCGCTGGACTGGCTGGCGTCTCTGACTGAAGAGGATTTCAAGCGGCTCTTTCGCGCCTCTCCCGTAGCTCGCACCAAGCACGCTGGCTTGCAGCGCAATGTTGCCATCGCGCTGCGCAACCAGAAGGAAGAAACGAAGACGGCCGCCACTGCCAGCGATCCGTCCGTTGTCGTCTGAACCGGAGTTTACTGGGCCGCAACGGCACTGTCTTTGTTCTGCCGCTGCACGTTCAACGCATTCAGCCCTTTGGGCCCCTGCTGGCACTCAAACTCCACCGACTCGCCTTCATTCAGCGTGCGAAAGCCGTCATGCTGAATCGCCGAGAAGTGTACAAAGACATCTTCGCCAGAGTTGCGTTGAATAAATCCGTATCCTTTTGCGCCGTTAAACCATTTCACTACGCCTTGTTCCCGCACGCGCTTACCCTTTCTTGTGGATCCCTACGGAATCCCGTACTGCAAATTCCGCCATGGATGCAATAACTCAGTCGTACAAATATGGCCTGCCCGAACACAGACCTGCGTGGCTGCGCCAAACTAGTCTGTGGAATTTCGTGACCATTTATGACAGGAATTTCAGACAAATGCAAGAAAAATTTACTGGCCGCCGCAAATCGGCCCGAACGGCCCACCGGCAGGTATCCTAAAGGCAGCGGGCCATGTCGATTCTCTCCATCCTTCCGGATCCACCGTCCAGCCAGGGGCAGGCCCATGCCCAGCTCCCACAGACGTTCTGGAAGCAGCTTCGCGCCATGCTGCTCTATCTGACCCGCACCGAGGTGCATACCTACGCCTTCAGCGTTGCCGCCAATGCGATTCTGTCCTTGTTCCCATTTATTGACCTGTTGCTGGCAGTTACCGACCACATCTTCCACTCCCAGCACATGGAGCACGTTATCGGTGACTTGCTGCGCAATCTGTTGCCTACAGGGCAGGACTTTGTCATCCGCAACATGATGCTGCTAGCCCATGCGCAGCGCAAAGTGGCTGTTTTTTCCCTTATTATGCTGCTCATCTCCTCCTCCGGGGTCTTTCTTCCGTTGGAGATTGCACTCAACCATGTCTGGAATGTGCACGAGAATCGCTCCTATCTGCGCAACCAAATCGTCTCGTTGGGGCTGGCCTTTGCGGCGGGTTTGCTGGCGTTAATTTCCGTCGCCTTTTCCGCTGCGCAACGCACGCTGCTGGGCGCGATTTTTTTTGGCCACACGCATAACTTCGTCTTCCGCTTTCTCACGCAAAGCGTGCTGCAGATTCTGGCCAGCGCCTCCAGCATCGGCATCTTCTTCCTCATCTATTGGTTGCTGCCCAACCGCAAAACCTCCGCCGTCTCCGTGCTGCCCAGCGCGGTAATTACCGGCTTGATCTGGGAGGGAGCCAAGCTGCTCTATATCGCCGCATTGCCGCACCTGGATCTGCCCTCGGTCTATGGCCCCTTCGCCACCTCGGTCGGACTGATGATGTGGGCCTTTTTGTCGGGCCTAATCCTGCTCTCTGGGGCGTATTACACGGCCATGCGCGTTTTGTCCCATGTGCAGCCGGAAGTGGCGGCTGCCATCATCGCTGGCAATGCGGCTGGGGCCGCTCCAGATCCATCGACCGCCGGTGAAATCGCTTAGGGGCTGGCTCCTGCATCAAAGCGATACACTGGGGGACGGAGAGCCATGAAGCAGACCCTCGCAGCGCGTCCGCAACAAGACCGGCTTCAGAGATTGCTGCGCATTCTTCTGCTCTGGTCGCGCCGTCACATGCCCAAAACGCGCCTGGGCAACAGTGTGCTGCGGCTGGTGCTGGCTAGTGTGCTGCTTTACGCCTTTGCCTGGCTGCCGCACGATATTGGCGATGCCTTTGCCTCTTTGGGCACGTTGACGCTGCTGGCCGCTCTGCTCGGTCTGCTACCCCTGCTGGTGCGCTGGATGCGCTGGCGCATGTTATGGAAGCTGCGCAATCGTTTGCTGGTGACCTATTTGCTGATCGGCTTGGCGCCGGTCGTGCTTTTTGGAACGCTGGCCGCTATTGCCGCCTACGTGCTCTCTGGCCAGTTCGCCAACTTTGTTGCTACCGCGGAGATTGGCTCGCAACTGGAAAAAATCGCCGCATGCAACCATGCGCTGGCCGCACAGGTGACCCACCGCATCGAATACCGCAACCATGATCCTGCGCAGATGCAGTTCAGTGATTTGCCGTTCCCTAAACAATATCTGCCACCGCACGATAGCGGCTTGCAAGTGCGAATTTTTGTCGATGGCAAGCCGTTGCAGCCCTCCTCCTTGCCTGCGGAGATGGAGCTGCCAGATGTGGCCTTGCCGGCATGGGCGCAAGGTTCCTTCCAGGGCCTGGCTGTCCTGCATCAGCAGGTCTATTTCCGGGCCATCCATCGCAGAATGGCCGCAGGCCACACGGTTGTTACCATCTCCAGCCTGCCGTTGAGCAGGGAACTGCTCGGCCAACTGGCCAGCGGGCTGGGCAAGATCACCCTGCTGCCCATGACGCGGAGCAACGGAGGAAATCTGGTCGTTGCCGTTCCGCAAAACTCTGACGCGACCAAGGATTTGGGCTTGGGGGCTGACGCTGTTCTGTGGGATCAATCCAAAGTGGTTTTGGATGCCAAAGAGTCTTCGCTGAAAACCCTCTCTGGCGGCAAGCTGGCCAAACGGGAAAATCTGCTGGACATTCCCATCGACATCCCCACCTTCCTCACTATTACCGGGTGGAAGAGCGGCAGACAATACACCGCCATTGCACTGGTGACCTCGCGGCCATCCCTGCTGTACCAACAGCTTTTCCGGCAATCCGTGCTAATGGGCACCGCATTGCGCATGGCTTTGCTGGCGGCGGCCTTTCTGTTTGCCGTGCTGCAACTGCTCGCGTTGTGGATGGCGGGCCGACTCAGCCGCACCGTGACGCACTCCATTGCAGATTTGCATAGTGCCACTCGCGCCGTGGATGCAGGCCGTCTCAATTACCGCATTCAAGTCACACGGGATGACCAGCTCGCCGATCTGAGCCGCAGCTTCAACCGCATGGCCGCTTCGCTGGAAAAGCTGATGCAGGAGCAGCACGAAAAAGAGCGCATGGACAACGAACTGGCCATCGCGCAAGAGGTGCAGGAGAGCCTCTTTCCCAGCGCCAGTCTGAGCCTGCCGCACTTGGAGCTGTATGGCTTCTGCCGCCCGGCGCGCGGAGTCAGCGGCGATTATTATGACTTTCTTCCCGAGGGCGATAGCGGCATTGGCCTGGCCATCGGCGACATCAGTGGCAAAGGTATTTCCGCCGCACTGCTGATGGCCACGCTGCACTCGGCTGTACGCGCCTACCGTCTGCAGCCTTCTGGATCCGGAGGCAAAGACGGCGCTGAGGAAGCCGATGCTCCCTTGCTGGCCAGCCCGGCGCGCATTTTGTCGCTGCTGAATCGTCACCTGCACGACAGCACGCAGCCAGAGAAGTACGCCACGCTCTTTTTGGCGCATTATGAAGCTGCAACCAACACACTGCGTTATGCCAATGGCGGCCACTTGCCGCCGCTGGTTCTCTGTGCAGACGGACATGTGGAGCGGCTGCATCACGGCGGCTCGGTCATCGGCCTGCTCGATCGCGTACAGTACCGCGAAGGCAGCGTGCAACTGCATCCGGGCGATCTGTTCATCGGCTACACGGATGGCGTAACTGAACCGGAAAATGAGTTTGGTGAGTTTGGCGAGACACGAATGATGACGCTAATCCGGCAAAACCGCCATTTGAC
>DAHUZD010000129.1 GCA_027306745.1 Acidobacteriaceae bacterium | reverse complement strand
CGCGATCGAGGCCGCCGACGACCAGACGCTTCAGATATAGCTCAGGCGCAATGCGCAAGAAGAGGTCGAGGTCCAGCGCGTTGTGATGCGTGGTAAAGGGCCGCGCTGCGGCTCCGCCAGCGATGGACTGCATCATGGGTGTTTCCACTTCAACAAATCCGCGGGTGTCAAAAAAATTGCGCATGGCGCGCAGAATGGCTGCACGCTTAACGAAAACCTCGCGCACGTCGAGGTTCATAAACAGATCGACGTAGCGCTGGCGGTAGCGCAGTTCCTGATCGGCGAGGCCGTGATATTTTTCCGGCAGCGCCAGCATGGCCTTGGCCAGAAAGGTGAGCGTTTCGACGTGGACGCTCAACTCGCCGGTGCGCGTGCGGAAGAGGTAGCCGGTGACGCCGATGTGGTCGCCCATGTCGAGGAGTTTGTAGAGCTGAAAACCCTGTTCGCCGACTGCGTCCAAACGCACGTAGATTTGCAGGCGCGCGCCTTCCTGTTGCAGCGTGGCGAAGCCAGCCTTGCCTTGCGCGCGAATGGCCATGATGCGCCCGGCGACGGCGACCTGCACGCGCGGCTGCTCCAGCGCTTCGGCAGCGCTGGCGTCGTATTGGCCGCGAATCTGCGCCAGCGTGTGCGTGGCCGAATAGTGATTGGGGTAGGCCTGCTGGCCGAGCGCCGTGATCTGGGCCAGCTTTTCCCGGCGAAGATGGAAGAGTTCTTTTTCAAATTCCGATTCGTACACGCAATGCCTCTCTGTGCGCTGGGTCGATGTCGTCTGCAATTCAACTATCTTCTTGTCAGTATATTGGCGCGCGCGGTTGGATGCAGATTGCGATCAAAATTCCAACGGCCTGCATCGGGCTGCCGCATCCGCTAGGATGAAGGCAGAGTTCAGACGATGCAATCCGAAACGAATCAGCAAGACGCGAAGGCCAAACCGCAGAAAAACGAGCAGGCCACGGTGCTGCGTGGACTGGTGCGGGCAGAGTCGATGGTACAGATTGCGCTGGCGCTGCCGTTGTCTACGGTGATCGGCTGGGCGCTGGGCGCAGCCTTGGGCAGCCGCTTGCACGCGGAGTGGCCTGCGATTGTGGGTCTGATTCTAGGTGCTATCTCTGGATTTGTGCAGATCATCCGCATCGCCAGCAAGGCCAACCGCGATGTGCGCTGAAAGGGATAGGAAAGTGATGGCGGCTGGAAGTTCTCCTCTTGCGAACCTGAGTGATGCCGATGTGCAGCGCATTTTGAAGCGCGCCTTGTGGCTGGCCGGAGGGCTGGCTCTGGTGGCGACTCCCGTTTTGTGGACGGCAATGGGCTGGCGAAGTTGCGCACAGTTCTGGGTGGGAGCGGCCATCTCCTGCACGGGCATTTATAAATGGCTGCAATTGATGGTGGCTCTGGTGGCGCGCATGGAGGTGAGTACGGACACAGACGCGGCGGCTCCTGCCAAGCCGCTTGGCCCGGTGATGGTGTGGTTTTTCCTGCGCATGGCGCTCGCCGTGGCGCTGCTCTATGGTAGTCTGGAGTTTCTGGGTGGATCGGTTTATGCGCTGTTGGGCGGCTTGGCGCTAGGCTTGCTGGCTCTCTCTGTGGAGGCTGTGCGGGTCGTACTACGCGGCTGAATTCACCAGGTTAACCACTGCATTTGAAATAGAACGGAATTGCGCGAACCATGCCTCTGCAAAACTTTCTTGTGCATCTGTTGAACCGCTTCTTTGGAACAGCCGTGGCGCATCTTTTGACGCTGATCGGTCTGCATCCTGACCCCGTTGCGCCCATCAATGGCACCTTCACCATGGAGTTGCTGGCGGTTCTGATTCTGGTGAGCTTCTTTATCGCGGTGCGGCTGTCCTTGGATGTGGAACGTCCCGGCGCGACGCAGCAGCTTGCCGAAATGGCGCAGGAGTTTGTCACCGGCCAAGCGGAGCCGATCATTGGCCACGGCTATGAGAAATTCATTCCATATCTGACGGCGATTCTGCTTTTCATCGGCGTGAATAATCTGCTAGGACTGTTACCGGATGTAGATACTCCCACGTCGAATCCGGCGGTGCCGCTGGGGCTGGCGTTGCTCACCTTTGCCTACTATCACTGGCAGGGCATCAAGGCGCAAGGGCCGGTGCATTATGCCAAGCATTTTCTGGGGCCGCTGTGGTGGATTGCGCCGCTGATGCTGCCGATTGAGATCATCTCGCACATCGCACGCGTGCTCTCGCTCACCATTCGTTTGTATGCGAATATGTTCGCCAGCGATCTGCTGACGCTGATCTTCTTTTCGCTGTTTCCGTTCGCGCTGCCGGTGGTGTTTTTAGGGCTGCATCTGGGCGTTTCGCTGATTCAGGCCTACGTCTTCATGCTGCTGGCGACCATCTACATTGGCCAGGCGATTGCGCACGAAGAAGATTTTTAGAGTTTTGGCGCTGAGCCTGAACCAGGCTAGTGCCGCAGGTTTGGCTGGGGAGACGCTTCCGCTCCAGCCGTTCGGCCCGGAAGCGTGAGGGCGCCAGCACGGTGAGCGTCAACCACCCACTGCCGGGATCATTCTAGGGAAGCGTTGGAGCAAAACAATGCGTACGTTGCAAAATGTTTTCATGACACTCTCGGTGCTGTGCATGGCTGTTCCGGCCTTCGCGCAGTCGGCGGGTTCGTCCAGCAGCGGATTGGTTCCGCTGGCCGCGGGTATTTCCATGGCGATTGCCTCTGGCCTGTGCGGCCTGGGCCAGGGCCGCGCGGTGGCTTCGTCCACCGAGGCGCTGGCACGCAATCCTGGCGCACGTCCGGGCATCTTCCTGTTTCTGGTGCTGGGCTTGGCGTTTATTGAGTCGCTGGCTCTGTTCACCTTCGCCATCATTCTGTTCAAGGTAAAGTAAATTTACGCAGAATGTTTTTTACGATAAAAATGGCCTCCGTAAAGGAGGCCATTTTTATTGGCGTGAGATGCACTTACCGCATGGAGGCAGACAGAACGCAGGATGTGGACTCGGCTGCACCGGTGCGCACCAGTTGCAGCACGCGGTTGGGGAAGATGCCCAGCACGAAGACGGCGAGCACCAGCAGCAACACTCCAACGGCAAAGGCAGGGCGGAAGGCTGGTGCGGGCGGTTGGGACTGTGACGACGGCTCCGGCTGCGCGTAGAGGCGTGCCAGAAAGCGTAGATAGTAGAACGCAGCCAGGCCACTGTTGAGCAGGCCGACGATGGCCAGCGCCCAATGGCCGGAGTGGATCACAGAGGCGAAGACATAAAACTTGCCAAAGAAGCCCGCCGTGAAGGGAATGCCGATCAGTGAGCAAAGGAAGACGGCCATGGCCGCCGAGGCAACCGGATGTTGCCGGGCTACGCCGGTGAAGTCTTCCTGTTGCAGGCGGCGTTCTTCATAGCCGGAGAGGTGGCTGAGCACGGCGAAAACGCCGAGGTTCATGGCGGCGTAGGCAGCGGTGTAGAAGCAGGCTGCGGACCAGCCATCCGATGAAAAGGCCGTAAAGGCTGCCAGCAGGTAACCAGCGTGGGCGATGGAGGTGTAGGCAAACAGGCGCTGCACGTTGCGTTGGGTCAACGCGCCCAAGTTACCGATGGTCATGGAGGCGGCGGCCAGTATCCAGAGCAGTGCAACCCAACTGTGTGCCATGGAGCCGAACCCGGTATAGGTGATGCGTAGCAGCACGGCGAAGGCGGCGGCCTTGGGTGCGGTGGACATGAAGCCGACAACGGGAGCGGGCGCGCCTTCGTAGACATCCGG
>DAHUZD010000128.1 GCA_027306745.1 Acidobacteriaceae bacterium | reverse complement strand
ATGTGCTCTTCAACAAAATGGGATTGCCCATGCCCGCGCGCGCTGGACGCGGAAAAGCCATCTCCACCGCGCAGGACGTGCTGGAAGAGTTGTCTGAACATCATGCCGTGCCACGACTCGTGCTGGAGTACCGGCAAGTCTCGAAGCTGAAGTCTACCTATGCCGACTCGTTGCCACTGCTGGCCGATGCGCAGGGACGCGTACACACCACATTTTTGCAAACAGGCACGGCCACCGGGCGCGTCTCTTCGGTGAATCCAAATCTGCAAAACATTCCCATCCGCACGGAACTGGGCCGCGAGATACGCGCAGCCTTTGTGCCTGCGCCCGGCAATGTGTTGCTCTCGGCGGATTATTCGCAGATCGAATTGAGGCTGATGGCGCACTTCTCTGAGGATCCGCTGCTGTTGAAGGCCTACCGCGAAGGCGTGGACATCCACACACTGACGGCCTCCGAGGTCTTCGACGTTCCGGTGGGGCAGATGGACAAGACCACGCGCAACCGCGCCAAGGCGGTGAACTTTGGCATCGTCTATGGCATCTCGGCGTTTGGTTTGGCGCAGCAGCTTGACATCGAACAGGGTGAGGCGCACCGCTACATTCAACGCTACTTTGAGCGCTATGCCGGCGTGCGCACCTTTATCGACCGCACACTGGACGAGGTGCGCCGCACCCAAAGTGTGCGTACATTTTTCGGTCGCGTGCGACCCATTCCAGACATCGCCAGCCGCAACGCACACCAACGCGGCTTCGCCGAGCGCACGGCGGTCAACACGCCGCTACAAGGCACGGCTGCGGATATTTTGAAGCTGGCCATGCTGCGCATTGATGCCGCCCTGCGCGCACAACGCCTGCGCTCGCGCATGGTGCTGCAGGTGCACGATGAGCTGGTCTTTGACGCCGCGCCTGAAGAGATGGATGCGCTGGCCGCGTTGGTGCGCGCAGAGATGGAGCAGGTCGTGGAGCTAAAAGTTCCCTTGGCCGCCAGCCTGGCCAGCGGAGCCAATTGGCGCGACCTAAAAAGTATTTAAGCGCGCACGCTCCACTGCACGCTGGCCCAACTGAGCACAAGAGCAAAGAGCACCCAGCCCGCGCCCATCTGCACTGCGTGATGAGCCACTTCCACGCCGACCTGCTGCAAATCCTCTGGCAGGTGCGTCATAAGATCCGCATACCGTTCTGCCAGCATAGTGGACACCTGCACCCAATGTATTTGTATCTGCACTTGCATGCTGGCTGATGCGGAGTCGCGCAGGGCCAGCACCAGCATGAAGCATGGCAATGCCAGGCAGAAAGCCATTCCTGGAAGAAAAATGTGCCACGGAAATGAAATCGATGGCTCCACTGCGAGCGACGCACGCAGAGCGGCTTCGCGCTCGACGGCGCGAAGCACGGAAGCAGCAAAGCCCTCCGAGGGCCGCACTTCCTCATCCGTGGATAGAACGCGATCTACTTCAGCATCGTTCCAATGGCTTCTTTCGCGCATCGTTCCCCCCTTCCATCGATGGCGCTGCCGCCATCCCAAGCCTGCAACTTGCGCCGGAGCAGGTTTCGCCCGCGCGCCAGCCGCGCCTTGACGGTGCCTTCCGGCAATCGCAAAATCTTCGCGGCGGCGGCCACATCCTTCTGTTGAAAGTAAAACAGTAGCAACGCCTCTCGATATTTTTGCGGCAAGGCCAGCACGGCGCGCTGCACCGTTCGCTCACGCTCACCCTGCTCCAGCCGGGCTTGCAACGCTTTACCATCGGCACGCGCGTCGTGC
>DAHUZD010000110.1 GCA_027306745.1 Acidobacteriaceae bacterium | reverse complement strand
CCCGTGAGCAGCAGAACACAGGCTGCGCGCTGCGCAGCCGCGTCCAAGACGTGCATCAGCTCGTCCATCATCGCCGGGTTCAGCGCATTGCGCCGCTCCGGTCGATGCAACGTTACGGTGAGCACATTGGCCTCATCCTGCACGCGCAACGTTTCAAAATTCTTCATGACATCCTCGTCATTGTCTTCCATTCTTGCTACCGTAGCGCGTGGCAATGGCCTCCGCCGCAGCCAGCAATCCATCCAGCGGCGTGAGACGTGGCGCCCCGGCACCTGCCTGTTGCAGTATGTCCAGCGCTTTCTCCGTCGCAATGTTGCCCAACAGTGCATCCTGCGCGAAGGGGCATCCGCCCAGGCCACGCAGGCTCATATCGAATCGCCGACATCCAGCCTGATACGCCGCGAGCACCTTGCCCTCTGTCTCTGTCGGGCGCGCATGCAAATGTACGCCGATCTCCACATCAGGATGCGCTGCGATCGCCGCGCCGGTCACGCTGCAAATCCGTTCTGCATCCGCAATGCCCACGGTATCGGCTAGCGAAATCTGGCGCACGCCCATCTCGGCTAGTAAGCCGCAGGCTTCGATCACTTCCTCCACGTTCCACGCATCGCCGTATGGATTGCCGTAGGCCATCGAAATGTAGACCGCCACATCCATGCCAGCCCGGTAGGCCGTTTCACTGATGGCATCCAGCGCATCCAACGCTTCTTCGGGCGTCTGCTTCTGGTTGCGCTCTAAAAAGGTGGGAGCAATGGAATACGGAAATCCCAGCGTGCGCACGGCCTCGGTGGCGGCTGCGCGTTCAGCTCCCTTGTCGTTCACCACGACGCCGATGATCTCCACATCATCCGGCGGATCCAGCCAGGCCAGCACCTGTTCTGCGTCGGCCATTTGCGGCACGGCCTTCGGCGAAACAAACGACACTGCATCGATGGGGCGAAAGCCTGCGGCGACCAGCGTGCGCAGGTAGTCAGCCTTGATCTCCGCGGGAATGATGCCGGGCAATCCCTGCCAGGCATCCCGCGGACATTCGATAATTTTCACGCTCTCTTTTGTTGTGCTCACTAGGTTTGCAGTCTACCGGGATGGAAACGTGGCATCTCAGGATTCAGCGCCGCGCATTCCAGCGCCGCGATAAGAACCTCACGCGTTTTTCGGGGATCAATGATCGCATCCACCCACAGCCGAGCTGCTGCGTAGCGCGCGTCCGATTGCGCATCGTACGTGGCCTGTGTGGATGCCAGCAGCTCCTGTTTTTCCGCCTCGCTCAACTGTTGGCCCGCACGCAACAACTGCTGCACTTTAATCTCCACCAATGTATTGGCCGCCGCCGTGCCGCTCATCACAGCGCAGCGCGCCGTAGGCCATGCGAAGATGAAGCGCGGATCGTACGCCTTGCCGCACATCGCGTAATTCCCTGCACCATAGGAGCCGCCAATAATCACGGTAATTTTTGGCACCACGCTGTTGGCCACGGCGGCGACCATCTTTGCGCCAGAACGAATGATGCCGCCAGCCTCAGCGTCGCGGCCCACCATGAAGCCATTCACATCCTGCAAAAAAATCAGCGGCACGCGACTCTGGTTGCAATCCATGACGAAGCGAGCGGCCTTGTCTGCGGACTCGCTGTAGAGCACACCGCCAAACTGCATCCGGCTTTGTCCATCTGGCCCCATCTGCTGCTGGTGTGTCTTTTGATTGGCCACAATGCCCACGGCCCATCCACCGATGCGCGCATAGCCGCAGAGCAACGTCGCGCCATACTCCGGTCGGTATTCGTCAAAGCATGAACCATCCACAATGCGCGCAATCACGGCGTGCATGTCATACGCATTGCCGGGAATCTTTTCTGGGGCCGGATGCAGCAACCCCAGCAAATCCTCCGCCGGGTATAGCGGTGCATCGTGCTGCGGGTTAAACGGAATGCGATTGAAGGCGGGAGCCGGGGCAGCGCCCAATCGACTGACCAGCGAGCGCACGCGCGCCAGGCAAAGCTGCTCAGTGGGTTCTTGGAAGTCCACCGTGCCAGAGATGGCCGCATGCATCGACGCGCCACCGAGTTCCTCTGCCGAATACTTTTGCCCGATGGCCGCCTGCACCAGTGCCGGGCCAGCCAGAAACAATCCGCTGCCTTCGGTCATCAGCACATGGTCGGTCATCACCGGCAGATACGCTCCGCCCGCCACACACATGCCCAAGATCGCCGTGATCTGCGGAATGCCCTGGGCCGACAACACCGCGTTGTTGCGAAAAACGCGGCCAAAATCATCCTGATCGGGAAAGACATCCTCCTGCAAGGGCAAAAAGACGCCGGAGGAATCGACCAGATACAGAACCGGAATGTGATTTTCCAGTGCGATATGTTGCGCGCGCAAAACTTTTTTGGCCGTCATGGGGAAGAACGCGCCGGCCTTCACCGTGGCGTCATTGGCCACGACCATCACACGTCTGCCGGCAACCAAGCCCACACCCGTGACCACACCCGCCGCTGGCGCTCCACCCCACTCCGCATACATGCCATGCGCGGCATACAGCGCCAACTCCAAAAATTCACTTTCGGGATCGAGCAGCAACTCCAGCCGTTCACGCACAGTCAGCCGCTGCTTGGCATGCTGCGCCTCTGTGGCTTTGGCGCCTCCACCCTGACGAATCGCCGTCTGCTCCTGCTCAATGGCCGCCAGCAGAATGCGCATCGCCGCCGCGTTAGCGCGCACGGCTGCGCTGTTAGGGTCGATTGCAGAACCC
>DAHUZD010000099.1 GCA_027306745.1 Acidobacteriaceae bacterium | reverse complement strand
GTGCGCCCCATCGGCGTGCTGGAGATGCTGGACCATGGCATTCCCGACGAAAAAATTCTGGCTGTGGGCAAGGGCAATCCGCGCTACAACGATGTGTGGAACTATTCGGAAATTTACCCCCACATGCTGCGTGAGATTACCCACTTCTTCGCCATCTACAAGGATTTGGAAGGCAAGCGCGTGGAAGTCAAGGGCTGGCGCGACGCCGCCTATGCCCGCTCGGTCATCGTCGAGTCTGCCGAGCGCTTTGTGGAAAGCAAGTCTCAAAAAATCCTCACCGCCAAGGTCTAGCAGCGGTAACCATCATGGCCTTCGCATCCAAGCGCACGCGCAAAGAAAAAGCTCCGCTGGAGGTGGAGGCCCTGTATGAAGTGGCCGTGCGCGCGCTGGCCCGAAAAATGCGCACCGTCTCAGAGCTAAAGCGTCTGCTGCGTGCGCGCGTGGAGCTGGGCGAGCCGGGCGAAATCAAGGTCGCCGCCGTGCTGGCCAAGCTGACCGAACAAAAATATCTGGACGACGCCGCCTACGCCAGCACTTACACTCGCCTGCGCCAGGAAAATGAAAAATTTGGACGCCGCCGCGTGCAGCAGGACTTGATGCAGCGCGGCGTTCGTGGAGAAATCGTCACGCAGACGCTGGATGCCGCCTACGCCAACCTGCCGGAACCAACGCAGATCCGGCGCTACTTGGAGCGTAAGCGCATCGCTCCGCCAAAAGATGAAAAACAGACCGCACGCGTGGTGCGCATGCTGGTGCGTGCTGGCTTTCGCACGGGTAGCATCTTCCAGGTGCTCAAACAGTGGAACGCACCAGAAGAGGCGCTGGAAGCCATCGAGGCCTTGGACGAGGACGCAGGTACGCCGGAGTAGCGCACACGTTTTGTTTTGGATGGCACTGCATTCAAGACCACCGCAGATTCCTTCCCTCGGCTATGCTCGAACAGGCTCACTCACTGCGCTGCGCTCGGAATGACAAAGTGTTGCGGTGCGTTGTTTTCGTCCGGAAGGACAGAGTATGTGTGGTGTGGGAATTTCCACTCTGCGCTGAGTCATTCTGAGCGCAGCGAAGAATCCAGCGGGTGAGGGCTGAATCGATGCAGCCAGTATTCTCTGGATTCTTCACTGCATCCACCTTCGCGGACTCCGTTCAGAAGGACTCGCTGCGTGGAGGGATCTGCGGTTCCGTACCGCGAACAATACCTGCTCAAACGTCGCAGTTGTTAAACTGGAAGCAATCATGTCCAGCAAGCAAAATCCTCCCATGTCCGGTGCCGCAATCCGGGAAATGTTCCTGAAGTTCTTTGAGGGCAAGGGACACACCCGCGTTCACTCCTCCTCTCTGGTGCCGCACAATGACCCCACGCTACTGTTTACCAACGCAGGCATGAACCAGTTCAAGGACGTCTTTCTTGGCGCGGAAAAACGCGCCTACACGCGCGCCACTACCGCGCAGAAGTGCGTCCGCGCCGGGGGCAAGCACAACGATCTGGAGAACGTCGGCTTCACGCGCCGCCACCACACTTTTTTTGAGATGCTCGGCAACTTCAGCTTTGGCGACTACTTCAAAAAAGAAGCCATCGCTTATGCCTGGGAACTGGTCACGTCCAAGGATTGGTTCGGCCTGCCCAAAGACAAGCTCTACGTGACGATCTTCAAGGGAGAGAACGGCGTCGCCCGTGATGCCGAGGCCTACCAATTCTGGCTCGACGTGGGCGTGGCCAAAGAGCGAATCTTTGAGCTGGGAGCCAAAGATAACTTCTGGCAGATGGGTGAGACCGGCCCCTGCGGCCCATGCAGCGAAATCTATTACGACATGGGTATTGAAGCCGCGGAAACATCGGGAAGTGATTTGCCCTTCGGCGAAGATGACGCGCGCTACGTCGAAATCTGGAATCTGGTCTTTATGCAGTTTGACCGGAGTGCCGACGGAAAACTAACACCGCTGCCCAAACCCTGCGTCGATACGGGCGCGGGCTTGGAACGCCTCGCCGCCGTGCTGCAAGGCAAGTTGTCGAACTTTGATACGGACTTGTTTGTGCCCCTGATTGAGAAGGCGGCAGATTTGGTGGGCCTTGAAAAACCGCTAATTAGAGTTCGTGCGTCTGGCGGTTTAAGAGTTCCGCCGAGCGGTGGAAGATCGGAAAAGGAGATGTGGATAGCAGATTTACAGAAGAATTCATCCTTAAAAATCATCGCCGATCATGCGCGGGCAGCGACATTTTTGATTTCGGATGGTGTATTGCCAGCAAATGAAGGTCGTGGCTACGTCCTACGCAAAATTCTTCGTCGCGCGATTCGCCACGGGGGGGTGCTTGGGCAGGAAAAATCCTTTCTGCATGAGATGGTCTTTGCCGTCCGCGATGTAATGCAAGTGGCATATCCAGAACTCAAGGATTCCGCTGAGCGCGTGGCGAAAGTCGTTCTCGCCGAAGAGGAACAGTTTGCGCGCACGCTTAAAACGGGCAACGAAAAACTCGAAAATGAATTCATGGAGTGCTACATCAGGTCCACGGCAGGAATACGCTTGGGGC
The DNA here is from genome assembly GCA_027306745.1 of Acidobacteriaceae bacterium. Classification (GTDB taxonomy): domain Bacteria; phylum Acidobacteriota; class Terriglobia; order Terriglobales; family Acidobacteriaceae; genus JAJZCX01. The sequence continues at coordinate 6,785 of DAHUZD010000099.1, read as the reverse complement.
TCAAACGTCTTGCTGAGTATGTAGATCCAGATACGTGTGGGCCTGTTGAGAGTTCATTTCTTGAAGCTCTGCACAATGCAATAAATGAATTCGAAGGAATTGATGGTGCTACCAAAGGCAGAACGATAAAAGCCACGCGGGCTGCTTATGAGGAGTTTTTCTCACACCGCTTGCCAAGGCTTGACGAAAAAATCCGTAAAGCACTTGGCGACCAACAGGCAGATGATTTTAAGCAAGCCTATGAGGAGACCCGCTACAAACTTAGACTGAGAGGTGAAATTGCCTTTCACTTCTACGAAACCTACGGCTTGCCGCTGGATTTTATGGTCGATGCGGCGCGCGATGCGGGCATCACCTTCGACATGGAAGGCTTTGAGCGCGCACGAGCCGAAGAACAGGCCCGTGCGCGCGCTTCATGGAAAGGTGGCTCCAAAGCCACGGCCAGCCCGGTTTATCGTGAACTGCCCAAGACCATCTTCGAGGGCTACAACCAGCGCAACTCGACCGGCTGCGAAGTGCTCGCGCTGGTGAAAGACGGCGTGGGCGTGCAAGTACTTCAGCCCGGCGATGCCGCGGAGATCGTCCTCGACCACACGCCTTTTTACGCCGACTCCGGCGGCCAGGTTGGCGACCACGGCTGGCTGCTCTCTGACGATGGCAACGTTACCGTCGCCGATGTCCACGGCTGCTCGAAGCCCGTGCAAGGCGTCTTTGCGCATAAGGTCACGGCCAAGCAGACGATTCGCCTTGGCGACAGGCTGAACGCCGTCGTGGACAATGAATTCCGCACGGCAACCATGCGTAATCACACCGGCACGCACCTGCTGCACGCGGCACTGCGGGAAACGCTGGGCACGCACGTCAAGCAAGCTGGGTCGTTGAACGATCCCACGCGCCTGCGCTTTGACTTTTCCCACTTCACGCAGGTGGCCGACGAAGAATTGCAGGACCTTGAAAATCTCATCAACAAAAATGTTCTCGCCAACAATCGCGTGGAGACGATCGAAGATGTCCCCATCGACGTTGCCGTGAACGAGTATCACGCGATGGCTCTCTTTGGCGAAAAGTATGGCGAGCGTGTGCGCGTGGTGAAAATCGGCGACTTCTCCACCGAACTCTGCGGCGGCACGCACACGGCGGCCACGGGCGAGATCGGTCTGGTCAAGATCGTCAGTGAGGGCAGCGTGTCGTCAGGCGTGCGGCGGATCGAGGCCATTACCGGAACGGGCGCGCTGGAGGAATTTCGCCGCGACTTTGCCGTCACCAAACTGGCCGAGCAGATCGCAGGCAAAAATGATGCGCTCTCCCCAGCAGAGGCGCTGCAACAAAAGCTCTCCGCGCAGGAGGAAGAACTTAAGCGGCTGCGTCGCGAGTTGGATGAAGCGCGCATGAAGTCTGCCGCAGGCCAAGTGAAGCAGGCCGCCGCGCAGGCCGTCGAAGTAAAGGGCATCAAGGTGCTGGCCCAGCGTGTGGACGCGCTCGACCGCAACCAGATGCGCACGCTGGTCGATAACCTCCGCAATCAGATTGGATCGGGCGTCGTTGTCCTCGGCGGCGCGCAAGAGGACAAAGTCGCGCTGATCGTCGGCGTCACCAAAGACCTGACCAGCCGCGTGCAGGCGGGTAAAATCATCGGGCAACTGGCGCAGAAAGTCGGTGGCTCCGGCGGTGGACGCCCCGACATGGCCGAGGCCGGCGGCAAGGATGCCAGCCAGTTGGAAGCCGCCTTGGCCAGTGCGCCTGAGATTGTGGGCGGGCTGCTGGGATAGGCGACGATTCGCGGAGCCGCACAGCGACCGCAGAATCCTTCCCTCGGCTACGCTCGGGACAGACTCACTCGCACACGCTTGCTCGGAATGACAAGGGGTGCGCGGTGCGATGATTTCTTTCGGAAAAACAGAGTATGTGTGGTGTGAAAATTTCCACTCTGCCATGAGTCATTCTGAGCGCAGCGAAGAATCCAGAGGGCGAAGGCTGAATCGATGCACCAGTATCCTCTGGATTCTTCACTGCGTCCGCCTTCGCGGACTCCGTTCAGAATGACTCGTTGCGTGTTCGAGGACTTGTCATCCCGACCGTAGCGAAGCGAAGTGGAGGGATCTTCGGTTGCATCCGTGATTCCCACGAAGATTTTTTTTGCCACAAGCGGGCCATTCGTCCTATACTGGGTTTGCTCTGGCGATTCGTTCGCGGTATGGAACGAATGCCTCTTTTCCTCTCGAAGACTGTTGGGTTGGCAACGGCCTGGTTCGCGACACAGTCGCGTGTGGCCTCGTGCGCAGTTGGCGCAGCCGCAATGCTGGTGCTATGCGCAGCCTCCACACCGTCCCTTGCACAAACGAATCGCTCCCATCGAGCAGCCGTGCAGTATGCACATGCGCAACAAATGCGCGCGCATCTGCTAGCAGAACCGCAACGCCTGCGCACAGAACGGCAATACACCGCCGTGCTGAACGCCTATCGCGCCGTCTATCATGGCGACCCAGCCAGCGTAGATGCGCCGAAGAGCGTCTTTGCCGTGGCCGAGTTGTTGGAAATTGAAGGCCACCAGTTCCACAGCGCCCAGAATTTGTTTGATGCGCGAGCGCAGTACGCGTTTCTGCGCAGCCAATATCCCCACAGCCCTCTGTGCAAGACGGCGCTGTGGGCACAATATGCCTTGGCATCGACATCCTTGCACAGCAGGAGCACGCACACCTCCCCAGTTTTTGCGGCGCGTTCGGGACAAAAGACCCGAACCGCCGCTGTGCGCGCACCTTTGCTGCCGACGGTGGCTGCAAACCAGCCAGTCGTGCAGGATGTGTCGGCGCAGGATGCGCCCAGCTCGGTTGTCCATGGGATGGAAGGCTCTGACTCTGCGCAAGACAGCCCCGCGTTCGTGGAAGGCTCCAGTTCCATGACGCGCGTGCTGGGCCTGGGCATTCATCGCATTGTGATTGATGCCGGACACGGTGGGCATGACTCTGGCACGCTGGGGCCGCATGGCTTGGAAGAAAAAACCGTGGTGCTGGATGTCGCGCTACGCCTGGGCCGCCTGCTGCAACAGCGTCTGGGAGTGCAGGTGATCTACACGCGGCACACAGACACCTTTATCCCCTTGCAAGAGCGCACGGCCATAGCCAATCGAGCGCATGCGGATTTATTTTTGTCGATCCATGCCAACTCCAGCCCAGAGCCGGAGGTGCGTGGCGTGGAGACGTATTATTTGAACTTTACCGGCTCACCCAATGCACTGGCCGTGGCCGCGCGCGAAAATGCTGGCTCGGGTCTTTCCGTGCATGATCTCTCCGGTCTGGTGCAGAAGATCGCGCTCACCGACAAAATTGGCGAGTCCCGCAGCCTGGCCGCGGACGTGCAGCAATCCTTGTATCAGGGGCTGCGGTCGGGCAATCCTGGTTTGCGCAACCGCGGCGTACGCCAAGCGCCGTTCATGGTGCTCATCGGCGCGCGGATGCCGTCCATTCTGGCGGAGATTTCCTTCCTGACCAACGCGAGCGATGCCGCTGACCTGCGCCAGCCCGCCTACCGGCAGCGCATAGCCGAATCGCTCTACCACGGTGTGGCCGCCTACGTGCAAAGCATGGATGGCATGCGACTGGCTGAGAACGCCAGCAACGCCTCATTCCGCTAGCAAGACTTTGCGCAGTTGAGAATTTCTTTCGCAGCAGATCAATTCTGCGCAAAAAATGGCAGTCCTCGATTTTCAACTTGCCCGGCTTGGGACTCGTCTATAGTTTAGGGAATCTTTGAACGCGCCTGCGCTTTGAAGGGATGGGATTTGAGTCCTGCCATAAGTTCAAGCATTGCAGTGCGTCTTTAGCCAGAGAACGATCAGTATTTTTTCAGAGGCTCCTTGGCTTGAATCCATCTCCTCAGAAGAGAAGATAGCTTAAATCGACTGCACGGGGATGCGCATCAGGTCCTCGATCAGGCCCACTTCTTTCTGCACAAAAGGCTCCGCATAGCGCACGCCGCCCAACAATCCGTAGGTGCGCGCCAGCGCAAAGGTGCGCTCGCGGATCTCTTCTTCCGGCACAAAAAGTCCCTGTCCAGCGCTCTGGTGGCCATATTGCGAACGATAGGCCAGCAACGCCTGCAAACGCGGCTCCATCCAATCCGTAATCTCCACGACAAAGCTGGGCCGCACATCGGCGTACAGGCTGGCATAGAGAATCTTGAAAGGGCGGTGCGGCTGCGTGTCCGTTTCAAACTTGGCCAGACCGGCCAGAAAACAAGCCTCGTAGCCCAGCGTGGCTGTTTTGTAGTGGTCAGGATGACGCCCCTGCCAGTACGGCAGAATCACCACGCGCGGACGCAGTTGCCGAACCACGCGGGCAATCTTCTGCCGGTTCTCCGCAGTATTTTCAATGCCGCCATCTGGCAGGTCGAGCGCCTGCCGCCAATGCACTTGCAGAATCTTCGCCGCGGCATCGGCTTCGGCAGCTCGTTCTGCAGCAGAACCTCGTGTGCCGGCCTCGCCCTGCGTCAAATCCAGACTGGCCGTGTGCAGCCCCATCGCAGCAGAACGTAACAGCGTGCCACCACACGTCTGCTCCACATCATCCCGATGGGCGGCTATGGCGAGAATGTCGAGGGTGTCCATGCGCTGCGCCTATGCTGGAGCGGTCAACTTTGTGACCAGCATGGCTCCGGCCACCACGGCCAGCAGACCCAGCACGTTGCTGGCGACAATGTAGACCAGGCTCATTTCCCAGCGGCCTTCGCGGATCAGAGCGTAGCTTTCCCAAGCGAAGCTGGAGAAGGTTGTGTAGCCGCCACAGAAGCCAACGGCAACCACAAGCCGCCAGTTGTGATTCACGTAATCATGCTGGCGCGCCCACATGAAAAATGCGCCCAGAATCAAACTGCCTGTGATGTTGATGAGCAGCGTTCCAAAGGGGAAGTCCACGGGGATGGCGCGACCCACAAACCGACCCACGCCATAGCGCAGGTTGGCCCCGAGAACGGCACCGAGCGCGACCCAAAGAGAATCTTTGAACACGTTCCCCGCTCCTCCGTCCTTCGCCTCGCCAGCCTAATCCTGCGCGTTCGTCAGCGCATCCATATACGCCACGTCGTAGGCCGTTCCCGTCACGGTCACATCGCCGTTATATAGCTCGGAGCCTTGGGAGTAGGTGGTTGAGAGCGTAGTAATGCCACTGTTCGCCGTGGCGTAGATGTGCAGTTGCCCGCCGTAAGCCGTGTAGACCTTGTGCCATTCAATAATCGCGCAAAGTCCCGTCAGGTCGCCGTACCATGGCTCCACCAGCACGGAATTATTCGTGAGATTAAACATCGTCAGACATCCGTTCACCTGGTTGGTCGCCGTGCGATAGCCTTCCTGGCATGTCTGCGAGCCAATCCAAAGCGTGTTGTCGTCGCCGAAGAGCATCTTGGTGTGCGTGCCATCAGAGATTGGATACAGCCCCGTCACTTGCAGGGTGTTCAGATTCAGAATGCTCAAAAAGCCTTCGAGCAAACCTGCCTGAGGCCCCTGCGCCAGCACCTGCTGGCCAGAGACGTACAGGTTTCCATTGCCATACACAGCCATGGTGGCGCCACCGGGAATGGCCACACGCGATGACTCCGTGGGTGGCGGCGGCGAAGCCGGTGGCGTGGGATACGTGCTGCCGGGAAAGTTGTAGACATCCAAAACGCCCACGTTCAAAAAGCTGACGCTGGCCGTGGCTTGGTTCGTCACCGGATCTGGATTCGGATTGCCGCATTCTGGGCCACAGTTCAAAACCCACGCCGTGGTGCCATCCGCAGAGAAAATTGCATTGAACGGACGGTCGAATTGAATTGGATTGCCGTGTTGATCCAGCACGGGCACGACGCAATAAACGGGTGTGGCAATGGGCTGGCAGTCCACCGGATTCACGGCTTGGGGCCAGTTGGCCTCATTGGGAAATGTGGGCACGGGAGCGATGGTTCCATTGGGCTGTTGCAGGTGGATTACGCGGTAAGCGTAATCGCTGTTCTGTACAAAGGCCAGCAAAACGCTGCCATCGGGGTTGCCCGTCACCTTATACGTGTTTGGAAGATTCAGGTTGAGCGTATTGTTGGTCACGCGATCAATCACTGTTAAAAACTTCGTCGGCTGATTAGCCCCAATCGCGTAATTCCCATTCGCGGTCACATACACCCCACCATTCGGAATGCCTGCGGTCAACCCGGTGTAGGTCGTTGTTTTGGACTCAGTGGAGTAATTGATGACAGACAAACTGCCGTCGCCCGCACCATATACGTAGCCCATTTGTTCTTCGGGATAGTTCAAAATTGTGGTCGGTAAAGCTCCGCCATAGCCACTGACGAAAAAATAGGGGATCTTTCCATTCTCACTGTTGCGGATGTCATAGCGCGCATCCACGATCTGCAATGTCCCCTGGGCCGCAGGGCTGGGATTCTGAATCGCCACCAGGACGCGTTGCAAAATCGTGCTGGGCGGAAACGGACGGCCCGCAAAAAATGACCTCTGGCCAACACAGCCAACAATGAAGAAACCTGCGGTGACAGCCGCAACCGCCACGGCCGCTCGTACCAACACACTGCGATTCATCAAATCCCTATGCTCCTCAGACTCCGGGCATTGCGTGCTTTCTGCGTGGAAAATTTGAGTATACCAAACGAAGCCGGAGACTGGCGTCCGGCGGCAACTCCCGATAGGATAAGCGCACGGACTTCAATCAATGCCCACCCGACTGCAAGAACTCTTCGCCCACCGCACCGTGCTCTGCGACGGCGCCATGGGCACCTCCCTCTACGCGCAGGGCGTCTTCATCAAC
>DAHUZD010000199.1 GCA_027306745.1 Acidobacteriaceae bacterium | reverse complement strand
CGCTCAGAATGACTCGTCGCACATTGAAAATCATCACACCCCTGTCCTTCCGGGCGAACAGAGGCGTGAGCCAGTGACCTGTCCGAGCGAGTCGCAGACGAGTCCAGCATCCGCGGTTCCGCACGCATCAGTCGTGCATCGGCACCAGAGACATCGGTGCGGTCAGTCCCAGGTCCAACTCAGAGTTCTTCGGCAAAATCGCCTGGCGGTTTTCAAAGAGCCAATGCGCCGTCGTCAGGCTGACGCCGATGGCCGCGCCAACAATTGCGCCCGGAACGCCTGCCACCATCGCACCGGTGGCTGCGCTGCCTCCAGCGGCCACGGCACCCTCGACCATGGTCTTCTCCGTGTGATCCTTGGTGATGAGGTTGCCTTCATCGTCGGTCTTGGCATTCTTGCGCGAACTCATGTCGTAGACTTCCGCGTGCATAAAATAGCGCGTCCCATCGGGCAGGTCCACTTCATCCGGACGCAAGCGAATGGCCGCTGGCCCATGGAAGCGCTTGCCCGGCGTCACCGAGACCACACGTCCCATCACCGTGGCGCCCATGGGAATAACCACATGGCCATCCTTGGTCACATTCTCCAACATGCGGCCAGAGAACATCGAACCCGGCTGCGTGCCCAGCGTTGACAATTCCTGATCCAGCAGCACGCGCAGCACCGTTCCCTCTGGCAGCTCATTCGGCTTGGAGAGCACCTGGGTCACCACTTGGGAGTCGGCATCGGTCGGCGGCTGCACGGGACGCACGGCAAACGTTGGCGTGGCGCTGGCCTGCTGCGCGGCAGCGGCATGGGCCGCGGCGGGCTTCTGTGCCCGGGTGCTGGCCGGCGCACTGGATGTATCGCCGGTGTTGGCGTCGATCGTGTCGTTGGCTGAAGGTTGCGAAACGCCCTCGTACGGGCTGGGCTTGGCCGTCTGCCCTTGCGCTGTAAATGCCAGCATGGCGGCTGCCACGGCCAGCAGAGAAATTCCATTGCGTTGCACGGCTTCTTCCTCCTTGGGCCTGCGCCCGCACCGGAACGGGCCAGCACATACGCCCGTTGCAATTCCGGCTTTCTCCGATTGTAACCCCGGATTCTCCGTTTGGCTCCTGTTTTTTTCGGGTCGAAAGCCCTGGCTCCCACCCGTTCGTAGTCAGTATACTCCCAGCCGCCGACGTATTCTATCCGTTACTACACCTGCATCTCCGTCCTGCACGGCACCCCCCGACCCGGCGCACCCCGGTGCTGTGCCGCACAGACCGGCCCACAACCGCTTTTGTTACAATCAACCCGGAGAAGAATTCCGCTTCTGTTGCGCGCGCCTGCGTGTGCGCATCGGATGCAATCGATTGACCCCGTGCCCGAATACATCCAGACCATCGGCGCCGTCGGTGGCGGTACTGTCGCCGTCGACCGCCGGCCCAAACTGCACGAACGTTTACACCACAAAATAATGAGGAATCCCATGACTGAAATTGCCTCCATCCATGCCCGCGAAATTCTTGACTCCCGCGGCAATCCCACTGTTGAAGCTGACGTGATCCTGGAAAGCGGAACCCTGGGCCGCGCAGCCGTGCCCAGTGGCGCATCTACCGGCGAGCACGAGGCCGTGGAGCTGCGCGATGGAGACAAGGCCCACTACATGGGCAAGGGCGTTTTGCAGGCCGTGGAAAATGTCGAAAGCATCCTCTCGCCCGAGCTGTGCGGCATCGACGTCAGCAACCAGCGCCTCATCGACCAGACCATGATCGCCCTCGACGGCACGCCCAACAAGGGACGCATTGGAGCCAACGCCATCCTGGCCGTTTCCATGGCCTGCGCCCGCGCCGCCGCCAAAGAGCTGCGCATGCCGCTCTACCGCTATCTGGGCGGCATCCACGCCTGCACACTGCCCACGCCGATGATGAACATCCTCAACGGCGGCGCGCACGCCGACAACAACGTCGACTTTCAAGAGTTCATGATTATGCCCGCCGGGGCAGAGAGCTTCTCCGAATCCCTGCGCTGGGGCGCGGAGGTCTTCCACACACTGAAGGGCGTGCTCAAGGCCAAGGGCCTCAACACCAGCGTCGGCGATGAGGGCGGCTTTGCTCCTTCGCTCAAGTCCAACACTGAAGCCATCGAGCTGGTGCTGGAGGCCATCACCAAGGCCGGCTACAAGCCCGGCGAAGACATCTTCATCGCGCTCGACCCGGCATCCAGCGAGTTTTACGACAAGGAAAAGAAGAAGTACGTCTTCAAAAAGTCCGACAAGTCCGAGCACACCAGCGAGCAGATGACCCGTTACTGGGAAAGCTGGACCAAGCAGTACCCAATCATCTCGCTGGAAGACGGACTGGCCGAGGATGATTGGGAGGGCTGGCAATTCCTGACCAAGACCTTGGGTGACAGCGTGCAACTGGTCGGCGATGACATCTTCGTCACCAACACGGAGCGCTTGCAGCGCGGCATCGACGAAGCTGTCGGCAACTCCATTCTCATCAAGGTCAACCAGATCGGCACCGTTAGCGAAACGCTGGAGGCCATCGACCTGGCGCGGCGTTACGGCTACACCTCGGTCATCTCCCATCGCAGCGGCGAGACGGAAGACACTTTCATCGCCGACCTGGCTGTGGCCACCGGCGCGGGCCAAATCAAAACCGGCTCGCTGTCGCGCACCGATCGCATCGCCAAGTACAACCAGTTGCTGCGCATTGAAGAAGAGTTGGGCCAGGCCGCGCAATTCCTTGGCGTCGAGTCGATCAACTTCGGCGAGTAACACGCCCGCCGCAGCCAACGGTTCATCCATCGTGGAAGGGAATTCCCTCATCAAGAGTTTCCTTCCACACGCAGAAAAATATCAGCAGGATTCCTCACCATGCCGAAGAACCGCCCGCTTGTCCTCACCATTCTTGACGGCTGGGGCTACCGCCCTGAGAGCTTCGCCAACGCCATCGCGCAGGCGCGCAAACCCAACTATGACCGCCTGCTCGCGGAGTTTCCCAACACGCTGCTGCACGCCTCCGATCACTTCGTCGGCCTGCCCGACGGACAAATGGGCAACAGCGAGGTCGGCCACCTGAACATCGGCGCAGGCCGCGTCGTGCACATGGACATTACGCGCATCGACGCCGCCATTGAAAACGGCAGCTTCTTTCAGCATCCTGTGCTCGTCGATGCCCTGCACGCGGCAGCATCCAAGGGCCGCAAGGTTCATCTGCTCGGCCTGCTCTCCGATGGCGGCGTGCACTCGCACCAGCGCCATCTCTACGCGCTGCTCAAGCTGGCCAAACAGCAACAGGTCGCGCAGGTCTTTGTGCACGCATTCCTCGATGGCCGCGACACGCTGCCCACCAATGGAGTCGAATACATCCAACAATTGCAGCAACAGATGCGCCAGATCGGCGTTGGAGCCATCGCCAGCGTCTCTGGCCGCTACTACGCCATGGACCGCGACCGCCGCTGGGAGCGCGAGGCCAAAGCCTTCGACGCCATGGTCAAGGGCCAGGCCGAAGGCGGAGCACACGCCGACCCCGTCGCCCACCTGCGTGCCTGTTACAACAACGGCGTCACCGATGAGTTCGTCATTCCCTCCGTCCGCACCAACGCCAACGGCAAGCCTGTGGCCACCATCGGCGATGAGGACGTTTGCATCTGCTTCAACTATCGCGCCGACCGCGCCCGCCAGATCACGCGTGTGCTGGCGCGCAACAGCGGCCTGTCCGCGCAAGAGGGCCGCGACCTGCCCGGCTCAGACGATCTCGATGCGGCCATTCCTCGCAACTCCATCCCAAAAAATCTGCGCTACATTTGCATGACGCAGTACGACAAGCTCTTCACGCTGCCCGTCGTCATTCCGTCGGAGTCGATGGACAACCTGCTGGCCAATTTAATGGCGCAGGCCAACCTGCGCAATCTGCGCATCGCCGAGACGGAAAAG
>DAHUZD010000093.1 GCA_027306745.1 Acidobacteriaceae bacterium | reverse complement strand
CGGATTGACATAGGTGACCAGGCCACCTGCATAAAATCCATTCTGCGACAGGATGGCTATATCCGAGGCGTCGATGGTCTGGCTGCTCGGATCCAGTTGCCCAGAGAGCGTGACAATGGTCTGGTTGGGAACCAGGCTGCTGATAGTGTCGTTGTTATCCCATTCCGTGCTACTGCTGGTCTGCACCGTGAACTGCTTGCCGTGCGCATCCTGAACAACAAAGGAACCTGCGGAGGTATTCACGCTGACTACCGAAGCGTTGAACTCATCAATCTCTGCATCTGGCGTTCCCGGCGTCAACGCGGTGAAGTTGATGTTCGGGTTCACAAGCCCTGTCACCTGTCCGTTGCCATCCACCTGTATCGAGTTGTGCAAATTAAAGTCCATCTGCAGGCCGATGCTCTGCCCTGCGGTCACGGTGAAAGGCGTGGGGAAGAAGACCGTGACGGTCGAGTTCACCAACGACGGATTGGGAACAGTTGAAATGGTCGGAGGCGCACCCGACTGCGATGTATTCAAATACGCAAGCACGGGATTCGCCAGCGTCACGGTGGCTGTCGTATAGGTGCCCGCCGGCACAGGATTAAAGTCCAGTAACGATTGCAGACCGTTGAAGCGGGCGAAGTCAATCGTCTGCGGACCGCTCAGGATGGAGACGGATTTGCCGCTACCGTCAGAAAGAGCCACATCCGTTACCTGTACCTGAAACGAGACGATGCTGGGCAGTGGCGCGTCCGTACCCGTCGTGAATACGGAGCCGGTCTGCGCGCTGGGGGTGGTTGTTCCAGACGTGGGACCACTGCCGGAGCAGCCAGCCAATGCGGCGATCAGCGCGCCTGCGAGCAGTCCTGTATACAAACGTTGGGTGTGCATAAGCTTCTTTCCTTTTCCTGTAAAGATTTTTGAATCGGCTTCAGCGCCGCGCACAGTGGGCGGATGCAACTGAAGGACACTGGAGCAAACACTGGCCCAGAGCGAGAGTTGCGCGATGTAGGAAACTTTTTTAAGAGAGATGCATCTGTGCACTGCGAAAAAATTTCCAACAGTACACAACTTTTTTACCCACGTGGGTTACAGCCGCGCCGATCTGGAAGGGAATGCATTAGTTCTCGTTGCCATCTGTCGCGTAAAAATTTCTTCCGCGCCGTTCCGGGCCAAATCCAAAAAGAAAAAATAATAGGACGAGCACGCACAACTCAAACAGCACCAGCGCCCACTGGTAGCCCCAGCGGTCGCGCAACATGTATTCGATCGTGACTGCGGGCGATCCAATCAAGACGCCCAGTTGATAAACAAAGCCGGGAAAGAGGCTGCGAATCGCGGGCGGCGAGAGTTCATTCAGGTGTGCAGGAATGACTCCAAAAGCTCCTTGCACGCCAAATTGCATCAGCATGGAACCAGCCAGCAACACGGTAAAGCCCGCTCCAAAAGCCCATGCCGGCAGCGCCAGTGCAGCCAAGCCCAACGCGAACAGAATGCCCGCGCGTCGGCCCATCCGCTCCGACAATTCTCCAATGCAGAGCGCTCCCACAATGGCGCTGCAGTTGTACACGATCGCCAGCGCCGAAATGGTTGCGTTGGAAAAATGATGCACCGACTTCAAAAAGTCTGGGTACAAATCTTGCGTGCCATGGGAAAGGCAGGACATGACCGCCATTACAGCCAGAAAGTAAAAGAATCCTCCGCGGTTTTCATACAGCACACGCACAATCTGTTTCCATCCGGGCAATCTGTGCAGCGTCCAGGCCTCCGGCTCCGCAATCTGCAGAGACAACACGGCAATCGCCACAGCCAATGCCACTCCGCAGAAGAACAGCGCGCGCCAGCCGAAATGCGGCTCCACTGTGCGCATGGCCACCGCGGCCAACAGATAACCCAGCGGATATCCGGCCTGCAATATTCCAGAGACCACGCCACGCCTGTGCGTGGGTGTGCTTTCCATAACTAAAGCTGCGCCCACGCCCCAGTACCCGCCCATGCCAATTCCATACAGCGCGCGCAGCAGCAGGAACACAGCATAGTTCGGCGCAAACGGTGTTAACGCGGAGATGAAACAGAAGTACAGCACGCAGGCCACCAGCGGAGCGCGGCGTCCGCGCCGGTCGGCCCACAGCCCCAGCAAAAATCCACCCAGCGGACGCATGGCCAGCGTCACCGTCAGCGATACGACAATCGCGCGTTTGCCCACGTGGAAGTGTGCCGCCAGCACATCCACAAGAAACACGAGAACAAAAAAGTCAAAGGCGTCGAGCACCCAGCCGAGTATGCCCGCCGTAGCTGCGCAGCCCCAGCGTGCCGGCTGCGGCGTTGGCACATCCTGCGCCAGATCTATTGGCACGGGTCTTCGCCCTCGATTACAAAGATGGAAACATGCTCCACCTCACGTGGAACCGCCAGCGCGCCGCAATATCCGGGGATGCAGTCGATGTCCACCAGATTCCAACTCTCCGCACTTAGCTCTGGCAACTCCGATGCAAGCAAAGCCGCAGGCGCCCCGTGCAACACTGAAACGCTGAACGCACGCAGCGGCAAGGCCAGCCCCGCACCTGTGGCCTTCAGCAAGGCCTCCTTGCGCGTCCAAGCACAGAAGCAGCCGCGCAGCCACGCTTCACCGGTGAGCGTCGCAAGCGCCATCTGCTCTTTTTCGGAAAAAAAACGTTGCGGCAACTCTGGCTCGATGGCGCGAATCGCCTCGATATCGATGCCTGCCTCGTATCCATCCAAGATGACAGCGGCGGCCCAACCCTGGCTGTGCGACAGGTTGAAGTGTATTGATGAAGATTGCAGATGCGGCTTCTGGCCTGCACCTGCGCGGGCAAAGCGCAGTGCTTCCGGCTTGGCCGCCGTACAGGCTGCCAGCCAACGGCGCAATCCAGCGTGAGCCAAAACAAAACGTTCCTTGTGCACGGACCGCGCAAACCTCTCCGCGCGTTGCTGCTCCTCTGCGTCGAGGATTTGCCAATCCAGTTGTGATGGTTTTGCACCCACCGGCCACAAAAGTACCTGCGCTAGGCCAGCAACCATGGGCGTTGGGCGTGCCTGTTCCAAAGCCTCTGGCCAGCCACGCACGTGGAGCAACTCTGTTTGCATAAAGGCAGACTCTGCCAGCCTATGCAATCCGGGGATGGATACGCAAGAGAAACGCGCAGATTCTATACAAGCCATCTGCGCGTTCTAGCCTGTTCGGCAGCCAACCTTACTGCGTCTCCACCATATCCGTTGACCCCGGCTCTGTGGGAGCCAGATGCGTGTGCAGGTGCCATGGCACGCTCTCCTCTGCGTTCAAAGGATGCGTGTGCAGATAGGCAATCGCTGGCTGAATCGCCATGGGATCCAGCTTCTCTTCAGCAAACAAAGCTGACTCCTCCGCGGCCTTTTGCTTGTCGCCCAAGCGGCGGTAGAGAATCGCCAAGTTGTAGTGCGCGGCTAAATCATCCGGGTCCAGCTTCTGCACATCTTGGTACGCTTTGCAGGCGGCTGCATAATCGTGCTTCTGGTAGTTGGCGTGGCCCAACTCCTCCAGCGCCGCGCGCGATTGCGGGGCCTGCTGCACCACCGACTGCAAGTCGGAGATGGCCGCATCCAGATGGCCCTGCTTCTCTTCTACCAGCGCCAGGTAATACAGTGCGCGCGGATTGCCCGGATGCAATTGCAGCGACTTCTCCAGATTCGAGCGGGCCGACGCATACTTCTCCCATGGAATTTCCGCTACGGCCACGTTGGTGTAGGCGTCAGGATAGTCCGGGCGCAGAGTAGCCACATGCTCAAAGGCCTCCGTGGCGTCTGCATATTGCAGATCGTCCAGCAGCGTGATGCCGTAATTGTTCCAACGCATCCACGTTGGGTTGTCCTTGGGGTTTGGAGCCTCAGGCACGTTGGAGCCAATCTGCAACGTGCGCACGCGCTCTGCCATGCGTACCACTGGATATGCCGGATGATGCTTGCCCAGCACAAAGTTCAAATAATCCTGCCGGAAATGCCGGTAGTTCACGCGCGCCGTCACCGTCAGCGGACCATGTGCATCCGGTGGCACATGGAACTGGTACCGCACCAGCGTCGAGCGTCCGCTCTGGATGGTCACATCGTAGGCAACACTGCGCCGCGCCCACACCTCATGCTGATCGAGATAGTGCCCATCCTTGTCGATCATGCGATTGGTAAAGCTGTGTGCACGCGGATCGATCTGGCCATTCGGTTGCAAATATCCACTGTGCGCCAGCACCTTGCCGCTGGCATCCTGCACCAGAAATTCCACCCAGGCCTCATAGAAGTCGCGCTGCTCTGGAATCAACGAGTGCCCGATCATTTTGTTCTGGATGACGACGCGCGCCTCCACAGTCGCGCCCGGCTCCAGCGTATAGGCCACTGTGCCTAGCGGAGCGATCAAGCCGGGCTGGCCAGCGATCCGCAGAGCAAACACAGCCACGTTCAAGCGATCATCCTGCAAAAACTGCTCTGTCTTTTTGGTTTGCTGGTCATAGTGGTAATACGTGGGGATGGCCGTGTTGCCTGCCAGCCAGCGGTGGCTGGCGATCTTGCCCTGCTTGGCGCCATAGTCAGGGTCCACCAGCGGAACCTGCTTCATGTGGCAGTCTTGGCAGCTTTGATAATCCTTTGTGTAAAACGTAAGCGGGTTCCGATGCGAGAATGAAGTGTTCTGCCACTCGTCAAAAACCGTGAAGGCGCGCAGCCACTTGTAATCATCTTCCATGCGGGGCAGTGCAGCCTTGTGGCAGCTCGCGCAAAACTCCGGCGACTTATAAAAGTCCTTCATCACAGCCTTGGCGTGCCGGTCTGGATGCGCCAGAATCTCATTAAAACTCACCTGACCCGGAATCGGTTGGCCTTGCGCATCCAGCATCACGGACGGAATGCCCATCACATACGATCCGGTCCCATATGTCGGCTGCAGCTTGGCGACCGAATGGCACACCATGCAAGTGACGCCATCCTTATCAAAAGGCCGCTTGGCATGCGAATCCGGCGTGAGCACGCCGGAAAATAGTGCGATCGGGTTGTGGCAGCCTTCGCAGTGGCGTGAATACTGGATCCCCTTGCGTTGAATCAGCAGGTTGACGTTCTTGATGTAGAACGGCTCGCGGAAAGCATTGGCGTGTGCGCTCTGCCGCCACTGGTGATAGGCGTCCTGGTGGCAATGTGCGCAGTACTCCGCCGTGGGGAAGGCTCCGGGCTGGATGAAATCATTGCCCACGATCCGTGCATTGCTGGGCCAAAATGGATGCTCCGCGCCAAAGCGAAAGTCGTACGTCTTGCGCACGGTGGCGGCGTACTCTGCGCGCTGCGTGGCAAAGTCGCCGTCTGCGTGAGCCGTCCTGGCTCCGCGCGCCATCCACAGTGCCATTGAGGCTGCAACGCACAGAGAGGCAGCCGCTGCCGCACGTATCGTCATTGTCCGGGACCCATTCTTTTGCTTCATGGGTGTCTCTCCGCTATCGCCCAGGCGGCCTACTTGGCCGCCTGCACCTTGCGACGCACCGTCTTCGGCGCATGTTTGTCATAAACGCTGAGCACTACGCCCT
>DAHUZD010000079.1 GCA_027306745.1 Acidobacteriaceae bacterium | reverse complement strand
GTTGATGGGCACCTTGGGCGAGGTGGCCGGCTTGGCCCCGACCGCCAGCAGAACACTGTCTGCCTCGTAGGTGTTCGAGCCACGGGAGCTGCTGACGCGGATGTGGTGAGCATCCTCAAAACTGGCTACGCCGGTGAGCATATCGATGCTGTTGCGCGTCAGTTGAGATTGCGTGACGTCAATCTCTGTTTTGATGACGTGTTGTACGCGGAAGGCCAGGTCGGCCATGGTGATCTTATCTTTGACGCGGTAGTTGAGGCCGTAGATGGATTGATAGTTGTAGCCGGAAAGATGCAGCACGGCTTCTCGGAAGGTTTTGCTGGGAATCGTGCCGGTGTTGATCGATGTTCCGCCGACGACCTCGCGTTGCTCCACCAAGGCCACGCGCTTGCCATGCTTGGCGGTTGAAATGGCCGCCCGTTGTCCGGCTGGGCCGGAGCCAATCACGATCAGATCGTATCGTTCCATGGTTTTTGCTGCATCCCCGTCGCATCAAATTCCGCTCCCAAGGGAGTGGAGAAACAACGTCGCGCGCGTGCGCGTCCGTTGAAAAAACTTTTTCAAGTCTGAAGCTACCACACTCCTGTTCCGCTGCTGTGGCTATCGGCGCGCAGGCGCAAATCAGAACGGTACACTGGTCGTGCGCGATGTTGCTCTGTGCCATAACGGATCGAACCTTGCTGGGTGCTGACGCGGCCGCGCAGCGCGAAGGCCTGGTGCGCCAAGCACGCATTTGGGCAGAGGCCGGAGTGGCGCTGATCCAGATTCGGGAAAAAGACCTGCCCGCCTCTGAACAGATCGCCCTGGTACGGGCCATGCGGCGTGCGATGCAACCGGTCAGGACCTCTGCGCAGGTCCAGACCCGGCTCCTCTTGAATGCGCCCATGGATGTTGCGCTGGCCTCTGGCGCTGACGGCGTCCATCTCCCTGCTGCGGGTGCTGCGGCTACCTTGCGTGCGCTGCGCAGCGGCAATGTGGCTGGTGCGGCTTCCCTGTGGGTCAGCGTGAGTTGCCATACGCTGGCGGAGGTGGAGCTGGCGCGCGATGCAGGCGCGGATTGCATCCTATTTGCGCCTGTCTTTGGCAAAGAGATTCGCCAGCCGCAGGCCACGCAGACGAGTTTGTCGCCAGAGACACTGCCGGGTGTCGGCTTGGCTGCGCTGGCCGCTGCCTGTCAAGCAGCCGGGCCGATTCCCGTTCTGGCCCTGGGCGGCGTAACGGCGGAGAATGCCGCTGCCTGCATCGCCGCCGGAGCCAGCGGCATCGCCGCCATTCGCTGGTTCCACCAGCCCGTGACGAGTTGGCACGCGCTGTGTGCGGCGTCGCAACCTGCACAGAGGCAAACATGGTAGAAGTGGAAGCAGGTTCGCACGTCATGTTCCCGACTCGGCACTCGAAAGCGCAATCCGCAACTCCGCATGCGACGGCAACGCCGCCGCCATCTGCGCAGCGCTTTGAGTCCTGGGGGCGATATCCCAAGCTCGTCAGCGCGTTGAAGCCGCTGCATTGGGTGGGAGAGTTTCCGGTGCGCGATGTGGCCAAGCCGCAGTTGCCGGTGGGTCTGGGCCGCAGCTACGGAGACGTCTGCCTGCTGGATGGCGGCACACTGCTAGGCACGCGCGGGTTGGATCGCCTGCTCGCCTTCGATGAGCAAACCGGCCTGCTGCGCTGCGAGAGTGGCGTTTCCTTGGCAGAGATTTTGAACTTTGCTGTGCCACGCGGCTGGTTTTTGCCGGTCACGCCGGGCACAAAATATGTCACAGTCGGCGGAGCCATCGCCAACGACATTCACGGAAAAAATCATCACGTGGCAGGCAGCTTTGGCTGCCATGTGCCGAGGTTTGAACTGATCCGCTCCACGGGCGCGCGCTTGGTGTGCAGTGCGACGGAAAATCCCGATTGGTACGCGGCCACCATCGGCGGCATGGGATTGACGGGCTTGATCGCCTGGGCCGAGGTGCAACTGCGCCCCATCGTCAGCCGTAGCATTCGCTATGAAGGCATCCGCTTCCATGGAGTCGATGAGTTTCTCTCGCTGTC
>DAHUZD010000073.1 GCA_027306745.1 Acidobacteriaceae bacterium | reverse complement strand
GTGACGCACTACGCGCTGGCCTATCCTGAGAAGCACTTTGCGCTGCACAGCACCACGAATGCGCTGTTGGATGCGCCGCCTGCGACGAAGCTCTCCGAGCGGATTTATCAAATCTTCGGGCGTGAAGTGCTGGAGCAGTTGTTGCCCGTGGCCGCGGAGACAAACTTTGCGCGTACCGGATTGCCGGAGCCGCCGCCGTGGAAACGTGACGCGGATTGGGAACCGCCAACACCCGGCGCGCTGCGGCTGCATGGATTCGTGTCACGGCCCGAGCTGCAAAAGCTGAATCGCAACTCGATGTATATTTTTGTCAATCGCAGGCTGATCCGCGACCGGCTGGTGCAGCACGCGATCACAGAAGCCTACCGCAACATTCTGCCGCCAACTTCCTTCCCCGTCGTGCTGCTGTTTTTGGAGATGCCGCCGGAAGAGGTGGACGTGAATGTGCACCCAGCCAAGACGGAGGTGCGGTTCCGCCAGCAAAGTTTTCTGCATGACTTTGTGCGGGACTCGATTCGCAACGCGCTGGTGCAGACGCGGCCCGCGGCCAGTTTTTTGACGGCGCTCACCACAAACCCGGTGGAGTCGCCCGCGCTGGTGCCGGCGGTTTCACCGCTGCCCGGCCCAGCCGACGCTGGCAATGCCGCGCGGTCTGCACCCGTGCAGGAGTCTGAGCCGATCCACGCCGGGCAGGATGCGGAGCCATTTGTGCTGGCTGGGCCTGCGTTGCCGCCACAGGCCCAGAGGCTGCCGCTTCAAGCCGTAGAGCAGGGCGTGGCGGCCGCGCAGGAAGCCTTGGCTGCCACATATGCAGCCGCGGAGGCCGATGGGGCGGGTCCAACGCTGCACGCCTTGGCCAGCCTGCGTGCGCTGGGGCAATTGCGGGACTCCTTCATCCTTGCGGTGAATGCGGAGGGCCTGTGGATCATTGACCAGCACGTGGCGCATGAGCGTGTATTGTTTGAAAAAATCTTGCGCGAGCGCCAGGTGGAGCAGGTGCAGCGCCAGCGACTGTTGATGCCCATGCTGGTGGATCTTAAGCCGGAGCAGATGCCGCTGTTTGCCAGCATCGCCGCTGAGTTGGAGCGCAACGGACTGGAGGCGGAGCCATTTGGCCCGCGCACATTGGCCGTGAAGGCTGCACCCACAGGTTTGGAGGGCCGCGAACTGGAGCGCATGATCCACGAAGTGCTGGAACAGGCCGGCAACGAGCAGCAGGCGGAGAATTTGGAGAGGGTGCGCACGCGCATCGCGGCGTCGATCGCCTGCCATGCGGCCATCAAGATCAATACCCCGCTGGAGCCGGCCAAGATCGACTGGCTGCTGGCGGAACTGGCCCAAACGGAGCATCCCACCAGTTGCCCGCATGGCCGTCCCATCGTATTGCGATATTCTTTGAAAGACATCCAACGCGCGTTTCAGCGCATTTAGCGGCAGGATAGAAAAGGTTTCCGTTTGAATAAGCAGCAACTGCAATCCGCACGGCTCCAGCGCTGGAGCCAGAACAACAACGCACGGCTCACAATGGAAGACGCATTGGGCTGGTTGCGCGAAACCGGCCTGTGCTCGCTTGCGCCGCAAATGCCCATCAGCCATCCCGCGCCCACGCTGCTAGAGGCTGTGCACGGCAAGCCCATGCTGGCCGTAACGCTGGAGGAGCGGGGCACGATGCACGCCATGCTGGCGCGTCTGGTGCAGGCCAAGTCGGCCGTGCCGCTGCTGCTGAATGGTGCCGTCAGTGAGCAGCCGGATTATGTGTCGGCGCTGGAGGCTTTGCCCATGCTGTACGCGCTGCGCGGCGACCGCAACTGGAGAATGCCGCCTTCGCTGACTGGGCAGCGCAAAGTCTCCAATCTCGCGCTGCATGTTTGGCAATCGATTGAAAAAGACGGCCCGCAGACGGTGCAGGCTTTGCAGGCAGGGCTGACTGGAGATTTAACGGCCGCGGCGCTGTTGCGCGCGCTATGTGAGTTGTGGGGGCAGTTGCGCGTCATTCCGCTATTGCAGGTGGATGATGCGGGAACGCCCGTGCCCGCAGCCTGGGAGATTTTGGCGCGCCGGCATGGCAAGCAGGTCTCGATCGGATCCACGATGGGTCAGCCGGAGGCGCTCTCTGGATTGCTTGGCTTTTATTTGAATACCGTGCTGGCCGTCTCCGATGAAGAAATTGTTGCGCACTTCGCGCCGCTGGCCAGCCATTCCAAGGTGCGCGAGATGTTGCACAGCCTGATGGCCATGCGCCAGTTGGGCCGCCTTCCCAGCGAAGGTGCGATGCTGTTGCACTTGAAGGATGGTCTGCCGGAAGAGTTGCTGGTGGAGCCGGAGCCGGTGGCTCCCGCGCCAACGATGAGTGCGCCAGCACCACGCATGCGTCCGCCGTATGCGCAGCAGGATCGCCCGCGCTTTGGACAGGATCGTCCTGTGCGGGCCATGCAGGCCGAAGGCGCGTCAGCGCCGCGTGGAGAGGGATTGGTTCGCCGCGGGCCGAAGCCGCCGTATGCAGCACGACGCGAGGAGGGTGGCACGCGTCCGCCGCGCAGAACATTTACGCCGAGGCCGGATGCTCCACGGCGCGACCCTGCCGGGATGGGGACAGAGGAGAGCACGCAACGGCCAGCCGCGCGGCCACCGCGCAGGGAGTTTGCTCCGCGGCCCCAACGGCCCGCTTATGGAAGCGGCTCACGCCCTGGCGCTGGATTTGGCCCGAAAAAATTCGGGGATAAGAAGTTTGGAGAAAAGAGATTCGGCGATAAAAAGTTTGAAGGCAAAAAATTTGGCGATAAGAAATTTGGCGATCGCCCAGTTGCGCCGGGTGGAAAGAAGTTTGGCAGCGATCGAGGGGAACGTCCGGATCGCAACCGGTCTGACTACAGACCCGATGCGCGACCCGATACAAGGCCGAACACGCGGTCCAATGCAGGGCCTGGAGCCAGGCCGCCGCGCCGTGCCGAGGGTGAAGGTTTCGTGCGCCGTGAGTCTCGTGCGCCGGGCCGGAGCGATGCGCGGCAACGTGGCGGCGCTCCGCCGTGGAAGCGCGCAGCCGGAGCACAGGATCGTCCAGAGCGGCGCGAGAAGCGTGCGTATGGGGATCGTCCGTCGGGGCCACGCCGTGATGGCGAAGCTCGTGGCGCGGGACGTGGTGAGGCCCGCCGACCTGAACGTGGCTCTGAACGCGGCCCTGAACGCAGATCCGATCGCGGTCCATCTCGCGGTCCGGCCCGTGGTCCATCTCGCGGCCCGGTGAGGAGTTCAAGACCCAGGCCGGAAGGCGGCTTCAGCCGTGGTCCGGAGCGTGGGGCAGAAGGCAGGCAGGATCGCAGACCTCCCACACGCAGGCCAGAAGGCAGGCCGGACGGTAGCGGTGCCAAGCGCTTCAGTAGGCCGAGTTCTGGCAAGCCGGGCTTTGGCAAACCCAGAAGCAGTGCGCCCCGCGATGGCAAGCCAAGTTTCGACAAGCCGACAGGGGGCCAGGGTGGATTCAAACGGTCTGGCCCCGGCAAGCCCAGCTTTCGCAAACCTGGTTTTGGCAGGCCCGCTTCTGGCAGGCCAGCCGCAGGCGGGCGCAGCGCAGGCCCGCGACGCACGGATGGTCCAGCCCGGCAGCAACGGCCCCGGCCACCGTTTGTGAAGAGGAAGAAACCCAGTGATGGAGAATGAGCCAATCAATCCGCAGAGGGAAGACGCCGGCCAGCGGTTGCCCGTGGTGGCCATTGACGGCCCGGCGGGCGCGGGCAAAAGCACGCTGGCAGCGCATTTGGCGCGGCGCTTCGGGCTGCTGAATCTGGAGAGTGGCGCAATGTACCGCGCGCTGGCGCTGAAGGCCATCGAGTGCGACGTCAGCTTTACCGATGAGGCCGCGCTGGCGGCCTTGTTCGCCACCACCCGCATCGAGTTGCAGCCGCAGTCGGAAGGCAATCGCGTGCTGCTGGATGGCCACGATGTGACGCGGCGCGTACGCGACCGCGATGTGGCCGAGGCTGCTTCACAGGTTAGCGTGCATCCGCAGGTGCGTGCCTGGCTGGTGGCGCAGCAGCGCGCGCTGGGAGCCAGGGGCGGCGTGGTGATGGAAGGCCGCGACATTGGCACCAAGGTTTTTCCCAACGCCGAAGTAAAGATTTTTTTGGACGCTGCGCCGGAAGTGCGTGGGCAGCGGAGATTTTTGCAATCCGGCCCGGCGCAGGCCGCCGTAACCGAGGAGAGCGTGATCGCAGCCTTGCGGGAACGCGATGCCCGCGACCGCACGCGTGCCACGTCTCCGCTGGAGGCGGCAGAGGATGCAATTCTCATCGACTCCACGCACATGAGCTTTGATGAAGTGATGGCCCGCAGTGAAGAGATTGTGCGCCAGCGTCTGGAGAAGGCCGACTCCGCACAGTAAGCAGGCGTCAGGTTCAAAGGCGTCGCGAGCTGCCGTTGAATGTGCTGTCGGCTACCGTAGTATTTTAATTTCTGCTTGTTTTTCTTATTCTTTTTTCAGCGTGATGTTGTCTTTGTCCGCGGTCAGGTGCAGCGTGGGGCCGCCGCCGTTGACTGCGCCCTGTGCGGTCTCACCAGAGCCAGAACTTTGCAGGCTGAGCGGGAAGTCGCTCTGCACCTTGCCGCCGTGGGCGGATGCATCCACAGAAAAATGCGCGTCAGCGGGAAGCGTGATGGTGATGCCGCCCTCGGAGTTACCAATCTCCATCGCAGCCAGTGTTGGGGCCGTCTGCACGTTGATGAAGCCGTCGGAGTTGTGCAGGTTGAGCGGCCCGCTTAGTCCGCTCAGGGTGATGTCTTTGGCGCGTGTGGTGATCTCGACCGGGCCGGTGACGCCGTCCGCTTTCAAGTCAGCGGGGTCCAGCGTGAGTGTACCCGCAACATTGGCCAAGGCCATGCTGGTGCGGCTGGAATGATAATGTACCGCGCCAGCGACGCGCTGCAAGTGCAGATTGCCGAAGAACTCGCCGTCCAGTGTGGCTGAGCCGTGAATGTCGGTGAGGGTGAACTCCCCCGCCTGGCCATGCAGCGTGACCGGGCCGTTGACGTTTTGCACGGTAGCGTTGCCAGCTTGAAGAGAGACCTGCACCGGACCGTTGAC
>DAHUZD010000063.1 GCA_027306745.1 Acidobacteriaceae bacterium | reverse complement strand
TGATCTGCGGCATGCCGGCGCCGGTGACCATGCGCGTGGTGCAGATGGATCCCGGCCCAATGCCGACTTTGATCGCGTCTGCTCCAGCCTCAACCAGCGCCAGCGCGCCGTCATATGTGGCGATGTTGCCCGCCATCAGGTCGATGTGCGGAAAGTGCTTCTTGAGTTCGCGCACCGCCTCCAGCACGCGTGAGGAGTGCCCATGGGCCGAGTCCACAGCCAGCGCGTCCACACGGTTGCGCACCAGTTCCTGCGCCCGTTCCAGAAAATCTCCCGTTGCGCCGACGGCGCCAGCCACGCGCAAACGGCCCTGGGAATCCTTGGCCGCGTTTGGGTATTTCAGTTTTTTCTGGATGTCTTTTACGGTGATCAAACCCTTCAACTCATATTGATCGCTGACGACCAGCAGCTTTTCCACCCGGTGGTTGTGAAGAATTTTTTCCGCCTCTTCCAGCGTGGTGCCCACTGGAACCGTGATCAGGTTCTCCTTCGTCATCACTTCCTTGACGGGGATATGCGTGCGCGTTTCAAAGCGCAGATCGCGGTTGGTCAAAATGCCGACCAGCTTCCGGTTCTTCGTCACCGGTACGCCAGAGATTTTGTAGCGCCGCATTACGTCCAACGCTTCGGAGATGGGCTGCTCCGGCGTGATCGTCACCGGATCGACGATCATGCCGCTCTCTGAGCGCTTCACCTTGTCGACCTCGCCGGCCTGCTGCTCAATGGTCAGGTTGCGGTGGATGACACCCAGGCCGCCCTGCTGGGCCATGGCGATGGCCAGTCGCGATTCAGTCACGGTGTCCATGGCCGCGCTCAGCAGCGGTGTGTTGACGGTGATGTTGCGCGTCACGCGCGTCTGCGTGCTCACCTGCGCGGGCACCACATCGCTGTAGGCCGGCACAAGCAGCACGTCGTCAAAGGTCAGCGCTTCGGGTACGGGAAATTCAATCATAAAATTTGGGCCATCACTGGGGTCTGGGCTGGGGTGGAAGCCGGAGCCATTGTCGGAATCAGGTGCTGGGTGCTGCTTGCAGCCTGCGAGTGCCAGGCGGAAGGCTTCAGGATGGGCATGTCTGATTGTAAGGTTCCCGCCCGCAATGGGCAAACCGGAGTCCATAGACTCCTTGTCATTCGGTCGGGCGGAAGCGAGCCGAGGAACTTACGAACCTTTGGGATCAATACGAACCGCAGGTTTCTCCACTGCGTCCGCTGGCGCGGACTCCTGTTGAATGGACCAATCATTTCTTGAATCAGACCCACAACATAAATCAGAACCACAGCGCGCGCCAGGGAAAATGACCGGGTGCCCCACCCTTCGCGTCTTTGCGAAGGGCAGGAGTCGAGCCGGGCACGCGCAGGAGGCTCCGGCTGGATTCTCCGGTTTGATCTCCCTTGCGAACCGGCGTATCCTAGGGAAGCAGACGAATTTGTCCTTGGACTCCCTGTTCCGTGAAGAGACCGGAGGGAGGGCCGAGAGCGATGAGTGGGCGCAAGCCCACTTTTTATTTGCTGCAAACTTGGTTCAGCCAAAACGCAGATTGTTTTGTCTGGAAGACGACTATGGCTTTGGATTTAGACCAGATACGCTCAACGGCCGCCCGTGTGGCCGCCTCCCACGGTTTGGACGTGGTGGATGTTGAATTTCATGGGGGAGCCAAGCATCGGTTGCTGCGCGTCTTCATCGAAAAGAATGCGCAGGAACGGGCGCGTCTGGCGGCCTTGGCAGCAGAGTCGGCGGCGCAGACAGAGGACAGCCTCAAGCTGCCCGAGCACGCCTCGCTCGATCAGTTGGCGGGTGTGACGCATGAGGATTGCGAGCGCTTCAGCCAGGACTTTGGCACGGTGATCGATGTCGAGGAGTTGATCCCCGGCAGCAGCGAGTACACGCTGGAGGTTTCCTCGCCTGGCCTGGACCGCAAGCTGCGCAGTGCAGAGGATTTTGCACGCTTCCGAGGCAGCTTGGCCAAGGTGCAGACCCTGGCTCCTGTGGCGGGCAACCGGCATTGGCTGGGGCGCATCCAGAATGGAAGTGCGACAGAGATCGTGCTGGCGTTGAGCGAAGGCAAGCCGCGCAAGGACACAAAGAAGGCTGGGGCCGAGGAGACGAAGACCGTCACGCTGGCGCTGGCCAACATTGAGAAGGCGAATTTGGAGCCGGAGATATAAGGCATCCGGCCCAAACAGTTCAGGCAGTTCTGCCGCGCAGTTTGCGGCGCAAAAGAAGGAATCACTTTTCGAACAACAGGCAACGAGAGAAAAAATATGGCAAGCGCTTTGTACCAGACCATTGAAGTTTTAAGCCGCGACAAGGGCATTGATCCGGAGATAGTCGTCTCCGCCGTGGAAGACGCCATTGCATTGGCGACGCGCAAGTATTACAAGACGCAGGAAAACGTTCGCGCCGAACTCGACCGCGAGACGGGCGAAATCCGCGCCTATGCGTATAAGACGGTTGTCGAAACGCCGGAGCAGGTCGAGGATCCCATCAACCAGATCACGCTGGAGCAGGCCCGCGCCGAGGTTGAAGAGGTGCAGGCTGGCCAGGAGATTCGCTACTACAAGGCCACCGACGTGCTGGGCCGCATCGCGGCGCAGATGGCCAAGCAGATCATCTTTCAAAAGGTCCGCGAGGCCGAGCGTGACACGGTCTTTAATGAGTACAACCACCGCGTGAACGAAGTGTTGACGGCCACCGTCAAGCGCAACGAACCGCAGGACGTGATCTTTGATTTGGGCAAGGCCGAGGCGCGCATGCCCAAGCGCGAGCAGTCGCGGCTGGAGCAGTTTGCCGTGGGCGAACGCGTACGCGTGGTGCTATTGCGCGTGGACCGCGCAGCGCGCGGGCCGCAGGTTATCGTCTCCCGTGCCGCCAAGGAGCTGGTCGAAAACCTCTTCCGCAGTGAAGTGCCGGAGATTTACGACAACACTGTCGAAATCCGCGCCATCGCGCGCGAGGCCGGCGAGCGCACCAAGATCGCCGTCATGTCGCGCGACAAGGATGTGGACCCGGTGGGTGCCTGTGTCGGCATGAAGGGCATGCGCGTGCAGTCGATCATCCGCGAATTGCGCGGCGAAAAGATCGACATCATCGAGTACAGCGATGAGGTGACCACCTTTGCAGAAAAGGCGCTGCAACCGGCCAAGGTGAGCCGCGTCAGCATTACTGACCTGGGCGAAAAGCAGTTGGAGGTCATCGTTGATGACACGCAGCTCTCGCTGGCCATCGGCAAAAAGGGGCAGAATGTGCGACTGGCCGCCAAGCTGCTCGGCTGGAAGATTGACATTAAGAGCGAAGAGGAAAAGCGCCAGGAGGTCGAGCAGCAGATGCAGGCCATGAGCGCACCTGCCGCCACGCCGATCGAACAGGTTGCGGAGCTGGGCGAATCGATCACGCAAAAGCTGATCGCCGCCGGCATCACCACCGTGGAGGCGCTGGCCGACATGACGCCGGAACAGCTCGAAGAAATTCCGGGCATCGGCGAAAAGACGCTGGAGAAGATCGGCGTGGCTGTGCGCCATTACTTTGGCCAGTACGCCGAGGGCGAAGAGCGTCCGGCTCAGGCCGAACCAGCCCCAGCCGAAGCGGCAACGCCGGAGGCAGCGGAAGCATCGAATGCGGAGGCGGCGCAGGCTGACGCTCCGGATGAGGCAGCCGCAGCCGGGGTGGAGCCGGAAGCGGAACCAGAGGCAGAGTCAGCGCCCAGCGAGGACGCAGGCTAGCGTTTTCAGCGCTCGCGCAGAAATTCTCCCAGAAATCCGGCTGAAAATTCATGGTTTCAGCAGATAATGGGAACAGGTTCTCTGCAGGGGAATTCCTGTGCGGGTGCACAGTGGGCAACGCAACATCAGGGGTTGGAGAAGGCACAAGGCGGATGAGTAAAGTTCGAATCAATGATCTGGCCCGCGAGCTGGAAGTGAAGAGCAAGTCCGTTTTGGACTCGCTGGCGCAGGTTGGCATTACCGAGAAAAAGACGCACTCCAGCTCGTTGGAGTACGACGAAGCCGAACGTGTGCGCGTCTATTTTCAGCGTGGCTCCAAGCCCGCGGCCAAGGCCGCCGCTCCGTCTGCCGACAAGCCGAAGATTGATCTGTCGCGCATCTCGCGCCCCGGCGACGCGCTCAAGGCGATTCTGCAGCAGAAGGAAGAGGCCGCCAAGCGCGCAGCCGCTCCGCCTGCCGCCGCGCCGGCCAAGCCTGTTGTGGCCACGCCCGCGGCGGAGGCCACACCGGCTGTGCCCGCCACTCCCGCCAAAACGGCCGCACCACCCCGGCCTGAGGCTCCGGCGGCAGAGGCCGCCAAGCCCGCGCCGCGCAAGATTG
>DAHUZD010000046.1 GCA_027306745.1 Acidobacteriaceae bacterium | reverse complement strand
GCTGGCGCTGGCCCAGGCAGTTGCCTCAGAGTTGCGCGCGCATTCGATTTCAGTTGCTCTGACGCGCGCGGCGGACGTGACCATCTCTGGGAGCGCCCGCGCACAGGCCATGAACCTTCAACATGCGGCGGCCTGCATCTCTCTGCACGCAACGGCCTCTGGCAACGGCGTGCATCTTTACACATCAGCTCAAGTGCAAAGCGCCACGCCTGACGGCCAGCGTGCGTTTGTTCCTTGGCGCGCCGAGCAGGCCGGGTACATTGAGCGCAGTTTGCGCTTGGAGTCAGAAGTCAACTCCGAGCTGACTCGCGCGCATGTTCCCACGCTGCTGGGCCGGGCCACGCTGATGCCGCTGGAGTCGGATGCCTGCCCAGCCCTAGCCGTGGAGGTGGCTCCGCTCAACTGCGGTGCCACATTGGCTGACCCAAAATATCAGCAGCAGGTTGCCGATGCGCTGACCGCTGCCTTGTTGGACTGGATCTCGGATTGGAAGGTGCAGCCTTGATCCCCCGCTGGCAGCAGATTGTTTTCTGGGCGCTTTTGCTGAGCATCGTCGGCATGGCCGCGTACTTGATCCGTCTGCGCAGCCGTGCGGAGAACCGCCTGCTGGCCGTGCAGGATGCGGCTCCCGTGCTGGCAACGGATGATGCGCCGGAAGCGCCAGTGACGCTGCTGGTGGCCAGTGACTTTGAAGGCACGCTGCTGCCCGTGCAGCGCTTTGCCCCTTTGCCAGAGGAGCCAACCGCGCGCGCCAAAGCCATTCTCGCCACGCTGTTTGTCGAGTACGCCACGCCGGAGTCGCCGCATCCGCTGGCTGTCGGCACGGCCGTAAACACTGTCTACCTTGTTCCTGTTCCGGCGCCTGTGTCGGTGTTGGCCGCTGCGGCTGGAGTGCCAGCGTCTTCGCCAGGCAATGCTCCCGCCAGCGCTGCACAAACCGCGGGTAGGCTGGCCGTGGTGAACTTAAATGGAGATTTTGTCGCGCATCATCCTTCTGGCATCGAAGTGGAGAATCTGACCTTGCTTTCCATCGTGAGCACGCTGCACGCCAATCTTCCGCAGATTCTGCGGGTGCATTTTCTTGTCGATGGCCAGCCCAAGGACACGCTGGCCGGCCACGCCGATCTGACACAGGACTACCAGGCTGCAGACATGCCTATGGCGCAGGCGGCCGCAGCCGGGGGGCAGCGATGAGCGCCGCGCTGCGCATCGGGGTGTTTGATTCCGGCTTTGGCGGCCTCACCGTGCTGCGCGAGCTGTTGCCGCAAGCGCCGCAAGCAGAATTTTTTTATGTGGGCGACACGGCGCGCCTGCCCTATGGCTCCAAGTCGCGCGCAACCATTGCCCGCTATGCCGTGGAGAGCGCGCAATTTCTCGTGGACCAGGGCATCGAGTATCTGGTCATCGCTTGCAACACGGCCAGCGCGCTGGCATTGGATGAGATCCGCGCCGCCGTGCGCATCCCCGTGCTGGGCGTGATCGAAACTGGAGCCGCCAGCGCCGCCGCCGCCAGCCGCAGCCGCGACGTTTTGGTGCTGGCCACCGACGCCACTGTGCAAATCCATGCCTACGACCAGGCCTGTGCGCAGCATGGCCTGCGCGCTTTGGAAAAAGCCTGCCCGTTGCTGGTTCCGCTGATTGAAGAGGGATGGACGGAGCATCCTGTGACCGCCGAGGTGTTGCGCATTTATCTCGACGAGGCGTTGAGGCAGGCGCAGGCCGCCAACTCGCAGCCAGACACGGTGCTGCTCGGCTGTACGCACTATCCGCTGCTGCGCCCATTGTTGGCGCGCACTCTGCCCGTTGCCATGCGCTTTCTGGATTCGGCCGCGACGACGGCAGAGCATGTGCGCGCGGACTTGGTTGCTCGCGGTCTGATGCCAAAGCAGGGAATTGCTTTGGCTGCGGCTGCGCAAATGACGGATGCGGACGAGCCTGCGCAGGAGGCCGTCGGCGCACGGTGCCATTTTTATGCAACCGATTCGATTGAAAAATTCCAGCGCCTGGGCAGCCGCTTTCTGGGCCGGGCCATGCACACCGTTACGCTGATGGATATCGGCGGCTGATATGCTGGAGTTTCACATTTTTTTGAACGCTATGCGGTTCGCCGCGAATCGGGCGTGCGCCGGGGCTTCCGGCCTGTGTCCATGGAGGAAATTATGTTGCACCTTGAAAATCGCGTGGCCGTCGTTTTCGGATTGGCCAACAAACGCTCGATCGCCTTCGCTATTGCGCAAAAGCTGCACGCAGCCGGCTGCAAGCTGGCCGTCACGTATCAAAACGAGCGCATGAAGCTGGAAGCGGACAGCCTGCTGGCCGACCTGCCGGGAGCCGAGAGCTTCCAATGCGATGTCTCCTCGGATGCGGAGATTGAGCGGCTCTTTGCGCAGTTGAAGGAGCGGTTTGGCAAGCTGCACGTGCTGGTACACTCCGTGGCGTATGCGCCTGCCGAGGACCTGAAGAATGACTTTTCACAGACCACACGTGAAGGTTTCCGCATCGCGCATGACGTTAGCGTCTACTCGTTGATTGCCGTTTCGCGCGCCGCGGCCCCGCTAATGACCGAAGGCGGCAGCATTCTGACCATGACCTACTATGGCGCGGAAAAAGTGGTGCCGCACTATAAGGTGATGGGCGTGGCCAAGGCCGCATTGGAGGCCACGGTGCGCTATCTGGCTCACGATTTGGGCCGACACAACATTCGCGTCAACGCCATCTCGGCTGGGCCGATCAAGACGCTGGCCGCACGCGGCATTGGCGCGTTGGGCGACATGCTGAAGTATCACGAAGAACGCGCGCCGCTGCATCGCAACACGGAACAGGCAGAGGTGGGCAGCGCCGCCGTATTTCTGGCCTCCGATCTGGCCTCGGGTGTCACCGGCGAAGTGCTCTACGTTGATAGCGGCTACAACATCGTTGGTTTCTAAAGAAAGCTCCACGCCAGGGCTGGGAACTCTGCGCCGTTTTCAGCCCTGCGCAACCTGATTTCCAGCCCTGCCGAGGCCGGGACGGCCCCACTCATTTTTCTATCTTTTTCCGCTTCTAAAGCGCATAATCCCCCTATGCAGGCCAAAGCACATTTCCAGCCGGGGCAGGCTGCGCCTCCGGCTCAGACGGTTGCGCCAACGCAAATGCCGCTGGATGTGCATCCCTGCACCTGCTGCCCCAACTGTTCAGAACGGCTGGAAAGCAGACGCTGCAAGCTGGTGTGCCTTCGCTGCGGCTATTACATGAGTTGTGCGGATTATTACTGAATTTCTTTGCGGGGAGAAGAAAATCGGATGGTGCGAAAGTCCAAGGCCAGTGAGCCAGATCAAAATCAAGACCGCCCGGTACGACTGAAAACGCTGGCCGAATACCTGGGGCTTTCTCCGGCGACGATCTCCTTGGTGCTCAACAATGCACCGGCCAGCAAGGCCATCTCCGAGCAGACGCGCAAGCGTGTTTTGGCCGCGGCCAAGGAACTCAACTATCAGCCGAATTTTTTCGCCCGCTCGCTGCGCACCAAACAGAGCTTTACCGTGGGCATCATCATCCCTGAGCCAAGCGAAGGATATTTCCCGCTGGTGATGAAGGGCGTGGAGCAGCCACTGGTGCAAGCCGGCTACTTTTTTCTGCTGGCCAGCCACTTGTGGAGGCGGGACTGGATGGAGGAGTATCCGCGGCTGCTGATGAAGCGCGCGATTGACGGTCTTTTGTTAATCAATACGCCGCAGTTGCAGGATTTTCCGCTGCCTGTCGTTGCTGTGCCCGGCCACCAGAATCGCGAAGGAGTAACCAACATCGTGCTGGACCACATGCAGGGCACGCTGTTGGGGCTGCGCCACTTGTATGATCTGGGCCACCGCCGCATCGCCTTCATGCGTGGGCCTAGCTTTACCCAGGATGTGAATGCGCGTTGGGATGGCCTGCTGGAGGCGGCGCGCGGCCTGGGTCTGCCCGTGCATCAGGAACTGTGTATGCAATTTGAGTCGCCAGAGATGGCGCCCGACATGGGATACTCTGTGGCGCGCGGCCTGCTGGCGAAAACGCGGGACTTTACCGCGATGGTCTGCTTCAACGACACCACGGCGATCGGTGCCATCCGCGCCCTGCGGGATGCGGGCCTGCGCTGCCCAGAGGATGTTTCCGTGCTTGGCTTTGACGACATCCTGAGCGCGGCCTACCATACGCCCAGCCTGACCACTGTACGTCAGCCACTGCGCGAAATGGGCGAGGCGGCTTCGGAGCATCTGCTGCGCCGCATCCGCGATCCCAAGGCTCCGTATCCGCGCGAAGAGGTGTTGCGTCCAGAGCTGGTCGTGCGCGAATCGACGGCGCGAATTTTGTAAATTCAGCGGAGGCTTTTGGCTAGCTTTAGCGCACGCCATGCTGGAAGTGCACACCGCGCTGGCCGCCCGTTCCGTTCTTGCTCACAATAGCTGTGTCGCCATTTTCTGCTGCAAAATTTTGAAGCAGTTTAGGATTGGCGTGGAATTTCTCCTTGCCGCCGTGCAATTGCTGCCTGCGGCTCAGCACAATCTCTGCACGTCCGTCGACAATATGTACGCGCCCGTGGATATGAATGTCCTGGCTGACCAAAGGGGAGAGATCGCCGACATCCTTGGCATCCCGATGCAGGCTGACGATGAAGAAGTGGCAATCTGCATCGCGGGTCTCCGGACTGCATACGTCCAGGAAGCGTGTTTGCTGTGCTGCGTTGACGACCCGGTAGACATGCGCCGCCACGCACACCTCTTTGCCTGCGTGCTGCAGGGCCTGATCGGGTTGGATGCAGGCGCGGCTGGCTGCCGCGTGGGATGGCACGCACAGGCTTGCTACGGGCAGCAGAGAAAGAAGCCACCTCCGCCGGCGCATCCGGCGGTTCTCGGAAGATTTACTGGACTCCTGCCAACTCCGCAGACTTGCCGTAGCGCGTCTCCACGTATTCGTCGAGAATTTTTTTGAATTCGGCAACAATGTGATCCCCGCGCAGCGTGGTCATCAGGCGGCCATCCACGTAAACCGGAGCTTTCGGCTCCTCAAACGTGCCCGGCAGCGAGATGCCAATGTTGGCGTGCTTGGATTCGCCTGGGCCGTTGACCACGCAGCCCATTACGGCCAGCTTCAACTCCTCAACGCCCGGATATTTTTTGCGCCATTCCGGCATGGACTCGCGCAGGTAGCCTTGGATCTGTTGCGCCAGCTCCTGAAAATATGTGCTGGTGGTCCGGCCGCAGCCGGGGCAGGCGGTCACCTGCGGGGTAAAGCTGCGAATGCTCAGCGATTGCAAAATCTGCTGGGCCACCTGCACCTCTTCCGTGCGGTCGCCGCCGGGTTTGGGCGTCAGGCTGACGCGGATGGTGTCACCAATGCCGGCCAGCAGCAACGGGGCCAGACCGGCTGTCGAAGCCACGATGCCCTTCATGCCTAGCCCGGCCTCGGTCAGGCCTAGGTGCAGCGGGTAATCGCAACGCGCCGCCAGCATGGTGTAAACGTCGAGCAGGTCGCGTACGCCGCTGACCTTGGCGCTCAAAATAATTTGGTCGTGGCGCAGGCCGCTCTCTTCGGCGATCTTGGCAGATTGCAGCGCGCTGACCACCATCGCCTCCATGGTTACATCGCGCGCGTCCAGCGGCTCGGCCAGGCGGGAGTT
The DNA here is from genome assembly GCA_027306745.1 of Acidobacteriaceae bacterium. Lineage (GTDB taxonomy): Bacteria > Acidobacteriota > Terriglobia > Terriglobales > Acidobacteriaceae > JAJZCX01. The sequence goes on along the minus strand of DAHUZD010000046.1, from coordinate 1,324 downwards.
TTCATCCATCATGCGCGTCAGCAGCGATTGATCGAGCGAACCCCAGTTGACGCCGATGCGCACCGGCTTTTGATTCTCTACCGCACAGTCAATCATGGTGCGGAAGTTATCATCGTCCTTGCGGCCAATGGAGACGTTGCCCGGATTGATGCGGTATTTGGCCAGCGCGCGGGCGCAGGCTGGATACTTTTTCAGTAATAGATGCCCGTTGTAGTGGAAGTCGCCGACGATCGGAACATGCACGCCCTGCTTGGCTAAACCTTCAACAATGTGCGGCACGGCTTTGGCTGCGTCGTCGTTATTCACCGTGACGCGCACCAGCTCAGAGCCAGCACGATGCAGCGCGGCAACTTGTTCGATGGTGCCGGAAATATCGGCGGTGTCAGTGTTGGTCATCGACTGCACGGCGACGGGGGCTTCGGAGCCAATGCGAACGCCTCCGACAAGGGCTGTGGCGGTTTTTCTGCGGATGATCTGGGGCATAGCGGTTCCCTCACAGTTTAGCACCGGAGGGGGAACCGGATGCTCCTGCGATTGAGCTGGGGATGGATGCAGCGTAGATACTGCTCCAGATGGGGCTACATGCAAAAGACTGTGTGCGCTGGTATAGTTCCGGGTAAAGTTTTTTCAGATGCGGAACCGCTGCATTGCAGATTGCGTGCAATCCTGTTACGTTTACGTGGGCTGTGATTGCCGCAGAAATTGTTGCGGTTTTGCATTGAGGATGGCCAGAGAGCTGCATCTATGAAAGATGTTCGGGACAAGAAAGACGCTCAGAAAGTACGCACATTGGCCGGTCGCAGCAAGCCCGGCCCAGACCCGGCGCGGGCACAACTGCTGCATCAGTATGAAGCCGCAATGAAGTTCTTCCAGGAAGGCAAAGTGGACAAGGCGCGGTCTGCATTTGAGGCCATGCTCAAAACCGATGCCGCCGACCTGGCCGAGCGCATTCGCGTCCATCTGGCCGCCTGCACGCGACAAATGGAGCGCAAGAGTCGCAGCTTCGCCAACTTGGAAGAGCGCTATGACTACGCCATTTCTTTGGTCAACACTGGCTTTTATGAGGATGCCCGCGAGCAGTTGAACGCCATCCTGAAAGAGCGACCCGCCGCGGACTTTGCCTATTACGGCTTGGCGGTGTTGGAGAGCCTGACCGGACGCGTGGAAGAATGCCTCCAGCATCTAAGCGAAGCGATTCGCTTAAATGCCAACAATCGCGTGCAGGCACGCAATGATTCCGACTTTCAGGATATGGCCGACGACCCGCGCTTTACCGAGGTGTTGTATCCAGAGATTGCCTGAGAAACTGGACGGGGGGTGGGAA
>DAHUZD010000038.1 GCA_027306745.1 Acidobacteriaceae bacterium | reverse complement strand
CGGGGGCGCATGTCGCCATCACCTACCGCGAGTCGGACAGAGAAGCGCAAGAGGCACTACTGGCGCTGGCTGAACATGGCCATGAGGCGATAGCGCTGCGCTGCGATGTGCGCGATCCGCTTTCTGTGCAGCAGGCCGTGGCCGCAGTAGTGGAGGAGTTTGGGCACCTGAACGCGCTGATCAACAACGCCGGACGCTATGAGACAGCGGCGCTGGAGTCGATTCGCGTGGAACAGTGGGATGCAATGTTTGAGACCAACACACGCGGACCATTCTTGATGGCGCAGGCGGCGCATCCGCATCTGAAGGCCACGCACGGGCGCATCGTGAACATCGGCAGCCTGGGAGGAATGCATCCCTGGCCCACGCATGGGCACTATTGCACGTCCAAGGCCGCGCTGCACATGTTGACACAGGTGATGTCGAAGGCCTTCGCTCCGGAGATCAGCGTGAATTGCGTTGCGCCGGGCATGATCGCCAACGGCGATGCGGGTGCGGAGTCTGAGCACTTTGCCAACAAAACCCCGATGCAACGCAATGGTACCGCAGAGGATGTGGCCGCGGCGGTGCTTTTCTTTTTGACAGGGCCGCACTTCATCACTGGCCAGGTGCTGGGCGTGGATGGCGGGTTGGGGCTGTAAGCGAAATTGCATCAACGATGCCTCGACTTTCTATTTTGAGGCAGCTCTCTCTGTGGGCGCGTCTGCTTTCCCGCTGGACACCGGGTACTCTTCCACCAGAACACTCCATAGATACTTACTGGGAGGTGGCAGGGGTTCCGTGAGAGCCTTCTTAGCATTCCTTGCCAATAGAAGCTGCCATGCAACCGGGGCTTGATACACGTCAAACCCAGCATCATGCAGCAATGCAAGCGCAACTCTGGCTCGTTGTCGCTCCATATTCTGACCACCTTTTTTCGCGCCATGTGCTTTGGAAATGGCCACGCTATCCAATGTAATCACAGTGAGTGGTCCCAAAGATGGAATTCCCGCCATGCCCATCATCATGGAAGCATCTTTGCTCTGTTGTAATATTTTTTGCATCGGTTGCCACTCCAACGCTTGCGCCATTGCATCCGCGAGAACAGCTGCCAGTTCATCATCATTTTGCATTCGTTCGACCGTCTGCACCGTGACGAACACGCTTCCATCCTGGGATGCAACAGGTATGCGGAACCTCTTGTTGTCGAATGCGTAAAAATGGAAGTGGATTTTTTGCAGATCACTGTCTGCCATGTCCTTCTGGCACTGTGGAATCAGACGTTCTCCGATTGTTTGCAGCCGCTGCTGCAATTTTTTATCCGCAGGAATGCTCCCCACAATTCCAAAACCCAAGTTGACCTTGCCCGCTCGGTTTGCGGCATAATCAGGAGCAAGAAATTTATCACCATCGGCTCGAAGCGCGTCCTTACTCCGGAAGCCAAATACGAATGGCTTCAACGTTGCCTGATTGGCTACGACCAAACCGTCAGCGCCAAGTTTCCCCGTGTAGTTTAACCAGAGATTTTCTGCTGGAGGTGCATTCGCAGCGAGCTGTCCCTGACGTTGGATATTAACCGTAGCGGGAATGGAAATTTTATAGCCATCCGCCTCGACAACCGTATTCGGCTTGCTGGAAATAATTTCTTGGATGACCGCCTCCCCGCTAGCAATGTAATTCTGTGGGGTTGGCTGCTTGAAAAATATCTGCTGGGCGACGATTTGGTGATGGCTGTTTCTGTCGCCGAAGACTTGTACCTGAGTCCCCAGAGTCAGACGATCTGCCAGGCTGGGATCGCTCGTGTCTGTGTATCCATCACCTTCTTTGACCCGACGCGCATACTGCGTATCGGGTGTGGTGACCACCTCCATCCCATTTACGGAAAAGCTGCTTTTCGATGTGTAGGAAAAGACATATCCATCAGCAGTCGGCTTAATGGCATCCTGAGCGAGGGCACACAATACTGCTCCGCAGAAGAGAAATGAGACAAGAATCTTAGATTTCACGGAGCCATGGTATGTAACGCCGCTCATCCCTGTCAACGAAAATGATGCCTTGCCGTGCGTTTATCGTTGGCGAGGAAAGATGCGACCCAGCAAGCCACGCTTGGGGTTTTCTTCTTCGAACAAGCCCACTGGCTCTGGCTGCTCTGGAAGTAGCTCTCCATAAAACGCTGCGCGTGGATTTGTAACACAGAGGCACTCAGCGCACTCTTGACCATAGGTGCGCGCGACGATTTCGTATGCCGCACGTAACAATGGCGGACGGTGGATGACATCGTGCGCGTCCGTGGCCAAAAAATGCACCCAGCGGTTGCGCAGCAATTGCTCCGCGGAGCGTTGGGCGGCTTTACCGAAGCGGCCCAGTACGGAACCCGCGGTGACTTGCACCCGACAACCCATGCGGATCCACTCTTTCATGCGCTCAGGCTCCCGGATCAACGTCTGATTTCGCTCTGGATGCGTCAGGATGGGCGTAATGCCGCGCAAGAGCATTTCATAGAAGACCTGTGCCATATTTTGAGGAATGGCGAAGTCTGGAAACTCGACCAGTAGATAATTTTTTGCGTTTAGAGTGTAGCGTGTGGGGTATTGCAGTGCATCTTCAATGTTGTCAAAGCTGAGATGAAAGTCGCAGCCCAAGCCGAAGGTGATGGAGGCTCCCGCGCACTTGCGGTACTGCGTTTCGATCTCAGCCAACCGAGCAGCGTTTTCCTCCGGGGAAAACACATAGTGCCCATTGGCGTGCGGCGTGCAAACGATGTGCGTTATGCCATCGCGCTGGGCCATATCCACCATGGCCAGCGAGGTATCCAAGTCGGGTGCGCCATCATCCAAACCGAAGAGCAAGTGGTGATGGATGTCGATCATGGCTGCGCCTGCCGTTAACGTGCCGCAACGGCTGTGGCCAAGTGCTGCGTAAGGGATTGAAAGATGCGCAGGCCGTCGGCGGAGCCAAGCAGCGCTTCGCTGGATCGATCGGGGTGTGGCATCATTCCCAGCACATTGCGGCCTTCACTGAGTACGCCGGCAATGTTGGCCAGCGAGCCGTTGGGATTGGCCTCTGGCGTCACTTCGCCTGTGGGCGTCGAGTAACGAAAGGCAATGCGGCGCTGGCGCTCCAGTTGCTCCAGGGTCGCTGCGTCACAGAAGTAATTGCCCTCCATGTGGCCGATGGGAATCTTGAGCACCTCGCCCGCGCGCAGAGCACGGGTAAAGGGTGAGTCGGTCGTCTCCGTGCGCAAGTGGACTTGCTTGCAGATGTACTTCAACCCCGCATTGCGCATCAACGCACCGGGCAATAGGCCGGATTCGCAGAGAATCTGAAAGCCATTGCAGATGCCGAGCACCAAGCCGCCAGAGGCTGCGAATTTCTTGACCGATTGCATGACGGGCGCAAAGCGGGCAATCGCGCCCGTGCGCAGATAATCTCCGTAGGAAAAGCCGCCGGGCACAAGAATTACATCGCAATTCTCCAAGTCCGCAGACTCATGCCAGAGCAGCGTGACGGGCTGGCGCACTACGTCCGCAATGGCGTTGTAGGTGTCGTGGTCGCAGTTGGAGCCTGGAAAAACAAGCACGCCGAATTTCATTTGCTGTTAGTTTAGCATCGCC
>DAHUZD010000197.1 GCA_027306745.1 Acidobacteriaceae bacterium | reverse complement strand
TCAACCCCGCGCCCTGCGGAACATTACCTCGCAGCGTCAGCGAAAATCCCTTGCACCTGATGCCACGCTCGCGCAAACTCCACAGCACACCCACCGGATAATCGCTCCAGTGCCGCCGCGGCTCCGGCAACTTGCGCAAATCCACGCGCACGGTTTCCCGAAAATTTTCAGAGGTGATCTCGGCTTCGTCCCCGCCCGCCAGTGGCTCCAACGTGGCCACCGTGCGCACTTCCAGCGCCGCGGGCATCACAAATCCCTCGCTCGTGTCCGTGTGTTCGCCCATCAAATTCACACGTCCCGGCGCAGCAAAAACACGCCCCTGCCTGCCCGCAGCCGATCGAGCGCTGCCCAAACTGATCTCTGTTTCCTTCATGGCTCCATTGTACGAAGTACGATGAAAGCATGAGGCCTGCACGCGTGACTCTGACCCAGCCAAAAATCGCCGTACTCAAAAAAGAACTGCGCGCGCTCGCCCTGCTGGCCATTCCTGTCGCCATCGCCGAGTTGGGCTGGATGCTGATGACCGTCGTGGACACCGCCATGGTCGGCCATCTCAGCGCTCTGGCCATTGCCGCCACCGGTCTCGGCGGAGTGCTGTACACCACCATCGTTCTCTTTGGCTTTGGCCTTCTGCTCTCCATGGACCCGCTCATCGCGCAGGCCTACGGCGCAGGCGACATGCCAGATTGCCACCACACGTTGCATCAAGGCATCTTTCTCTCGCTGGCGCTCACGCTGCCGCTCATGGCCATCACCTGGCTGCTGCCCGGCGTGCTGCTGCATTGGAACGTCAACCCCACCGTGACGCAGGCTGCCGCGCCCTTCATTCGCATTCTTGCGCTGGGCACGCTGCCGCTGCTGCTCTACGCCTGCCTGCGCCGCTACCTGCAAGCGCTGCATTTGGTGCGCCCCATCATGCTGGCGCTGCTCACTGCAAACATCATCAACGCCCTCGGCGACTGGGCGCTCATCTACGGCCATCTCGGCCTGCCCGCGCTGGGCATTGTCGGCGCGGCCTGGGCCACCAACCTCTCCCGTGTCTACCTCATGCTCTATCTGGCCGCGGTCATCATTTTGCAGGAGAAAAAACACCCCACCGGCCTATTCCACCAGCTTCCGCATTTTGACCTGCAACGTTTGCGCCAGATGCTCCACCTCGGCCTGCCCGCCTCTGGACAAATTCTTTTGGAGATGGGAGCCTTCGCCGCCGCCACCGTTCTCATCGGCAGGCTCTCGGCCGTGGCGCTGGCCGCGCATCAGATCGTGCTCAACTGCGCCACGCTCACCTACAGCATTCCGCTGGGCATCGGCTCGGCCACAGCCGTCGGCGTCGGCCACGCCGTCGGACGCAAAGATTTTCCGAGCGCCGTGCGCACTGGCTGGCTGGGCGTCGCGCTCGGCGCAGCCTGCATGAGCCTCTCCGCTGCACTCATCTTTCTGTTCCCGCATCCCATTCTGCACATCTACACCAATGACGCGCGCGTCATCGCCGTCGGCAGCGGCCTGCTTTGGATCGTCGCCTTCTTCCAGCTCTTCGATGGCATCCAGACCGTGACCACCGGAGCCTTGCGCGGTGCTGGCGACACACCCACATCCATGCTGCTCAATCTACTTTGCTATTGGGTCATCGGCGTGCCGCTGGGTGCGGCGCTCGGCCTGCGCTGGAGCTGGGGCGTCTACGGCTTTTGGATGGGTCTGTCGCTGGCCATTATTCTGTTGGCCTGCACGCTGCTCATCGCCTGGCATTACGTCGCGCGCAAAATCAAAACGCGCCCCGCCGCCGATCCGCTTGTGGCCGAAGTCCCCATGGACTGGTAGCCATCGCCGGGTGCCTCATTCAAGCCTTGTGTTGGCTTGCGTGGGGTCGCACAAAAACACCGCACCCTCGACGAGTCATTCCGAGCGAGCGCAAGCGAGTCGAGAAACTTGCGGCTTCACGCGCAAGCAACCTCATTGCGCCTCCGGCATCACAGGCAACGCCACGGCATCCACCGTCTTTGGATCATCGCGCAACTCCATGTACAACACCGCACCCACCGGGCGTGGCACGCGCAGCTCCTGCGCATCAAAACCAGAGGGCGTCTCTACGGCCTGCGTCATCTTTGCGTCCGCGCCCACCGCGCGCAACAGAAAGAGATTATCTCCATGCAAGATGCACATCGCCGCAGCCTCCATCGGGCACACCACGTCCTTCAACACAGGCAGCCGCACCAGATGCGCCAGGGGTTGCCAGTCTCCGGCCACGCCGTTGCCATCCACGGGGCGAAATTGCAGCGCACCAAAGGCCGACGGACCAAAGCTCTTCAATGGATCCAGCTCAGCCATCACCGTCTGCGGGTCTTGCAGCATCATGCTGCCATCGGCCACGCTCAGCGTGGTGCTAAAGGAGCCATCCACGGCGGCCACTTCCATCCGCTCTGTGCGCGAGAAATACTCGGGAGCCACCGACTGTATAAAGAAAGTCAGCCGCCCATTCTGTGGCAGATCGTCCGAATCAGAAAAATGAATCGCTCCCTGCGCGCTGGCTTCCAGTTGCACCGACTTGCTCAACAACCGCACGCGCGGACGAGGAGCCTGCACCACCACCGGCCAATCCAGCACGCGGCCATCCTGCAATGTCACATGCAGCGTGGCCGCCGTCTCTGGCAGCAAAGCCGCCAGCCTGGCCGCATCCTGCTTCCGCGCCGCAGGCACGCCCAACGGCAACGTCTCTACCGCGCCATTCTGCATCAGCACGCCCGGCACCAGCGGAATGCCCTGCAACTCCGCGCTGCGCACCAGGCTCAATCGCGTGCCGGTCAGCTCGGCTTCTGCGTCTCCGCTGTGCAGCACAACGCCGCTCAGCTTGGCCGCCTGCGCATAAACGTGCAGTGGAACCGCATCGGCCTTCTGCATCGCGTATTGCTGCACATGCAGCGTCAACGTTCCGGCTGCGGCGTTTTCCAAGTCCGCCTCGACGCGCAGCACACCCGCCTGGCTCAACTTCCACGTCACCGGCACAGACTGCGGCTGCGCATCCTCCAGCGTCACCTTCTCCACGCAGACCACGGCGGGCGAGTGCAACTCAAAGGCTGCCTTTTCCCCGGCGACAAACGCATTGCCAGCCACGGCGCTTCCCGTCTCCGTCACCGGACGCCAGACAACGGAGTGCGCAGGCTCCAGCAAAAATGTCGGCCCACGCCAGTCATCGAATCCCCACGCACCCTGCAAATGCCCCTGCAAGGCCGCATCCGATCCCTTGCCCGCTTCGGCGGCCAGCGCAGCCAGCGTTGTGTTGTTCACCTGCGCATCCATCACCGCATAACCGCCGCGCTCTGCATCCGCGCTTACCGCCAGAGCCATCGGCTTGCCGCTCCTGGCAGCAATCTCCAAATGCATATCGCGCGGATATTCGGTCGAAAATACAAGCGGCGCGCCATCCACAGGCAACAATACTTTTGGCGATTGCAGGCAGAGTACATTGTCTCCATGCACTGCATGCAACGGCGGCAGCACCGCCGCCTGCACGGCAGGCATGCCGATCACCAGCACCGA
>DAHUZD010000196.1 GCA_027306745.1 Acidobacteriaceae bacterium | reverse complement strand
AGAGGCGTCGGTGGAGCTTTGCCCGATGTAGCTGGGCACCAGCTCGACGTGAATCTCTGGAATCTCACGCGCTCCGGCGATCTTGTACATATCCAGATTGGCGTTGACCATGTGGCCCAGCGTGGGGTCCAGCAGGCGGTGCTCAAACAGCGCGTAGGAGACGGCCTGAATGACGCCGCCGTTGATCTGACTAATGACGCCCAAGGGGTTCATGGGCCGTCCGCAATCATGCACGGCCAGCACGCGGCGCACGTGAATGCGTCCTGTCTCCGTGTCCACTTCGATCTCAACCACATCCATGCCGCCATAGGTGACGTATTTGCTGGGGGCGTAGTCTGGAATGCGCTGCGCGCGTGCGGAGATTTGGTCGGTGGACATTTGGCCGCTGCACGACGGAAGGCAACGGGCTGCATCTTGCCAGATTGGCTGCGCACCTCGCCGTGGACCAGCTCGAGGTCGCTTGCAGGCACGCCGGAGGCGGGTGCGATGTTGGCCAGGAACTTCTGTTTGGCCTGCCATGCGGCATCGCGCACGGCGGGCGTGAGGGAGGAGGTGGTGCGGCTGCCGCCGGAGTTGGGGCCGATGGGGTAATTCTTGTCGCCGACCTTGACATCAATCTGTGCAGGCGGAACGCCAAACTCTTCGGCAAGAATCTGCGCCAGCACGGTTTTGATGCCGGTGCCAATGTCTTGCACGGCCGGGAGCACTTCCAGCGAGCCGTCACGGTGCACACGTACTTCTGCGGCGGAGTTCAACTCGACAAAGCGGTACCAGACCGATTGCGCCATGCCGACGCCGCGCTTGACGTGGCCGGAGTCAGCGCCTGCGACGGGATTGCGCGACTTCCAGAGCGCACTTACGCGCACGATCTGTCGCTCGACGCGGCGGACAGGATTTTCGTCGATATGATCACGCAGCGCCAGCGGATCCATGTTGAGCTTGGCCGCCAACTCGTCGATGGTTTGCTCCAGCGCAAAAGCTCCCTGCGGATGGCCGGGAGCGCGAAAGGCCGCGGCTGGACCAGCGTTGATGAAGACATCGTTTTCCGCCGTGTGTAGCGCGGCCCATTTGTACATGTTGCTGGCTGGCCCGGCGCAACCGGCTCCTGTGCCGCAGCCCGCCGTGCCATAACTGGTGAGATGAATCGCTGTGATGGTTCCGTCTTTCTTGGCGCCGATACGCAGCGTCTGGTCAGAGTCCGGACGGTTGCCAACGGAGAGATGTTCCTCTTGGCGGTCGAGCATGAGCCGCACCGGCGCGCCAGTCTTCTTGGAGAGTGTCGCGGCGACCACACCGGGGTTGCCCGCGCCAAACTTCGCGCCAAAGCCGCCGCCCATAAACTCGGTAATCACGCGCACTTGCGACATGGGCAACTGAAAGAAGCCTGCCAACTCCTCGCGCACGCTGGCCGTGCCCTGTGTGGAGGCCCAAACGGTGAGCATGCCCGGCTTCCAATCGGCAACCACGCCGTGGGTTTCCAGCGCAGAGTGCGTTTGCACCTGCGTGCGATAGTGGCCTTCGACGATGACGTCCGCGCTCTGAAAGCCCTGCTCCACGTCGCCAACCGCGTGCACGGCGGGGCCGTGGATGTTGCCCGTCTGCGGAACATTGTGTGGGCCGCCGCCACCACCGGCAGAGCCAGCTTGATCGGCCGGGCCGGGAAAGACCAGCGGCGCATCGGACTTGCGCGCCTCGCTTGGATCGACGACGAAGGGCATCTCCTGATATTGCACGCGAATGCGCCTGGCCGCCTCATTCGCAGTGGCCTGTGTCGTGGCCGCTACGGCGGCGATGGGCTGGCCCGCATAGCGGACGATCGGATATTTGGAGGGAATCTCTTGCGCCGGGTTGCGCAACTCGGCTGGGCCAAGCACGCGCTCAATGACGTGGATGGCCTTGACGCCGGGCATGTGCTCAGCCTCGCTGGTGTCAATGGAAAGAACCTTGGCGTGGGCCACGCTGGCGTTGACGAACTTGGCGTACAACAGGCCGGGCAATTGGAGATCGGCGGTATAGATAGCACGTCCGGTCACCTTTTGGCGGGCATCCCAACGAGGGGTGGGCTGTCCAATGTATTGCAGCTCCGTGTTGACGGGCAGTACGGGCGGCTCGCTGGCCGGGATGGTGCGCTGCTCCTGGTGGAGCGTGTAGCCTGGCACGCCGACCGGCATTTCGACGGTGCGCATGCCGGCCTGTACGGGCGGCTCTGGGGAATGCTGGGATTCGTTCGCCATCGCTTCCACTCCTTAGGCGTTGTGCGTACTGTGTGCGGCCTCGTGCATGGCCGCGAAGATTTTTGGATACGTGCCGCAGCGGCACAGATTGCCCGAGATGGCTTTGCGCACCTCGGCCTCGGTGGGCTTGGGGTTCTGCTCCAGCAGCGCCGTGCAACTCATCACCATGCCCGGAGTGCAAAAGCCGCACTGCATGTCGTCATGCTTTACAAACGCCGCTTGCACCGGATGCAATGTGTCTTCTGAGGAGATGCCTTCGATGGTGGTCACGTTGTGGCCGACGGCATCCATGGCTAGCAGGGAGCAGCTATTGACGGGCGTGCGATCCAGCAGCACGGTGCAGCCGCTGCAGGAGCCGCGGTCGCAGACGATTTTGGTGCCGGTCAACCCCAGGTGCATCCGCAGCGCCTCGGCCAGCGTGGTGCGCGGTTCGATCTGGAGCGCGTGCTCTTTGCCGTTGATGCGCAGCGTGACGGCCACTGCGCCGGGGCCATACTCCTGTACGTCGGGCCGGACGGCGGCCGCGGCCTCGTGGCTGAGGACCTGCATGCCTTCCAGCAGTGCCGTGCCCGCAGCGGTGATGCCGGCGCCTTTGAGAAATCCGCGCCGGGAGATGCCAGTGGAAGGCTGCGTCAGTGGCTGCGAGGCTTCATCCGCCTGTTTCCCCGGCGGGAAGGATTGGGTATGGTCTTCGGGCATAGACTCCTCCGAAATGGCCGCAGCATGTGACTGCGT
>DAHUZD010000009.1 GCA_027306745.1 Acidobacteriaceae bacterium | reverse complement strand
CAAACCGCTCAAGTATCCATCCATCTTTGCCAAGGCCGCGCTGCTCATCATTACAAAAATTGATCTGCTGCCGTACGTACCGCTCGACATGCACGCCATTGAAGCCAACGCACGTCAGGTGAATCCGTCGATTGAAATCCTCGGCCTCTCCTGCAAAACCGGCCAGGGCGTGGGCGCTTGGCTGGACTGGCTGGCGCGCCGCCGCGTCGCTCTGCGCGATAGTGCAAGCCACACGGAGGCCTAGGTGCTCACTCGCCGCCGCATACACGTTGAGGGCGTTGTGCAGGGCGTTGGCTTTCGACCGCACATCTTCCGCATCGCAGCGCAGCATCATCTGACAGGCTGGGTTCGCAATACCACCCACGGCGTCACGTTGGAGGTGCAGGGCGCGGAGAATGCCGTGGCAGCGTTCGTGGATCTTCTGCGCACGCAGCCGCCGCCACTGGCCACCATCACCGCCATGGCCTGCGAGGAAATTCCTTGCACGCGCGAGCAGGAATTTCACATTGAGCACAGCAGCGCCATCGGCTCCGCGCACACGCTCATCTCGCCAGACATTGCCACCTGCCCGGATTGTCTACGCGAGCTTCTGGACCCGTGCGACCGCCGCTACGGCTATCCGTTTGTGAACTGCACCCATTGCGGCCCGCGCTTCACCATTCTGCGCACAATTCCCTACGACCGACCCAACACCTCCATGCAGCCCTTTCGCATGTGCCCGGCCTGCCAAGCAGAATATGACGACCCCTCCAACCGCCGCTTCCACGCGCAACCCAACGCCTGCTGGCAATGTGGTCCACAACTGGCGCTGCTCGATGCAGTCGGCAATTCAATCGCAGGCGACCCCATCGCGCAAACAGTCGAGCATCTGCGCCGGGGAGCCATTGTCGCCATCAAGGGCCTCGGCGGCTTTCATCTTGCCGTGGACGCCACGCAGCCTGAGGCCGTCTCCCGGCTGCGCGAGCGCAAGCATCGCTGGGAAAAGCCCTTGGCCATCCTGGTTGCCGACGCCAATGCCGCTGCGCAGCTCTGCGCGATTTCTGCTGAGCAACGCACGCTGCTGGAGTCACCCCAGCGGCCCATCGTCTTGCTGCCGCGCACAGCAGGCGCTTCCTACCTGGCTCCACAGGTGGCACCGGGCACGCAAGAGCTGGGCATCTTTCTTGCTTACACGCCGGTGCATCACTTGCTGTTTCACCACGGCGGGTTTCAAGCGCTGGTCATGACCAGCGCCAACCGCAGTGAGGAACCCATCTGCATCGACAACGCCGAAGCTCTCTATCGCCTGCGCTCCATCGCAGATTATTTTCTTGTTCACAACCGGGAAATTCTGCTGCGCTGCGATGACTCCATTGCACGCCACTCGCATGGCCGCACCCTGCTGTTGCGCCGCGCTCGCGGATTTACGCCCTTGCCCGTCCCACTGGCTAGCGAACTGCCCAGCGTGCTGGCCGTGGGTGGTGAACTGAAAAATACGCTCTGCCTGACGCGCGGACGCGAGGCATTTTTGAGCCAGCACATCGGTGACCTGGAAAATCTGGCCGCGTACGGGTTCTTTGAAGAGGCCATTGTCCATCTGCAAAAGATTTTGGAGATCGCGCCTGTTGCCATCGCCTGCGATCTGCACCCGGAGTATTTCTCCACGCGATGGGCCACACAGCAGCCGCTGCCGGTACACGCCGTGCAGCATCATCACGCACATCTGGCCAGTTGCATGGCAGAGAATCATCTCTCCGGCCCGGCGGTCGGCATCGTGCTGGACGGCACAGGCTATGGCACGGATGGAACACTGTGGGGCGGAGAAATTCTGCTGGCTCGTGGAGCGGAGTTTGAGCGCAAAGCCCATCTTGTTTCTGCGCCCATGCCCGGTGGAGCACAAGCGATTCTTGAGCCGTGGCGCATGGCCGTTGGATTTCTTTCGCATTTGCCAGAGGAACTCTACGCCGAAGGCTTGGCGCGTTTGCAAACCCTGTATCGCGTCAATACAGGTGCCATCCGCCGCATGGTGGAGCTGCGCCTTCGCTCGCCACTGACCTCTGGCTGCGGACGGCTTTTTGATGCAGTTGCCGCGCTCGTCGGATTGCGCAGCACCGTCAGTTTTGAAGCGCAGGCCGCGATGGAGCTTGAAGCGCTCTGCGCGCAAAGTACGGATACATCCGCATACCCGTTGGAAATTCTTTCCGGCGCTTCCGTGCAAATCTCTACCACACCGCTCTTCGCAGAAATTCTTGCCGACCTGCGCCGAGGCTGCGCCTCTGCCATTATCAGCCGTAGATTTCACCTCGGCCTAGCGCGCGCGTTTGCCGAGACCGCCGCAGCCATTGCCCACACGCAGGGCGATTTGCCCATTTGCCTGAGCGGAGGCTGTATGAATAATGTTTTTCTGGCCGAAGCGCTGGAAGATGAGCTGACGCAGCGTGGGCTGCACGCTTATAAACATACACGCGTTCCCGCAGGCGACGGCGGCATCAGTTTGGGTCAGGCTTGGATTGCGGCACAAAATATCTGTGAACAAAAAGCGAGGCAGCCTTGGGAACCGTCAGCACACTCGTAGCCCGCACGCAAAATCGAAGTGCTGTACGCACCTTGATGCTCTGGCTCATTGCAACCAACCTGACCGCATGGATGGGAGCTACGCTGGCCTTTCATGCCCATCCCGCCTTGATGGGCACAGCGTTACTGGCCTGGATACTGGGCCTGCGCCACGCGTTGGATGCCGACCACCTGGCCGCCATCGACAATGTTGTGCGCAAACAGGTGCAGCGAGGAGAGCAGCCGTTGGCAACCGGCCTGTACTTTTCCCTGGGTCACTCCACCGTCGTCGCAGCGGCCACAGCAGCCTTGGCGCTGGCTACGCGTGCGCTGCCCAGGCATTGGCAGGCGCTGCAATCCACTGGCCAGGTTTTGGGTACCACCATCTCCAGCCTCTTTCTCTTTCTGCTCGCAGCCATCAACGTGGGCACTTTGTACAACCTGGCGCAACAGATGCGGCGTCTGCATGCACGGGATGACGAAGCATCCACGAGCCAAGAGATGCCGGGCTTTGACGCACCCGGCGGCTTGCTGGCGCGCATCTTTTCTCCCGTGTTGCGCCTCACGCAAAAAAGCTGGCAAATGTATGGAGTTGGCTTTTTATTTGGACTGGGATTTGACACGGCGTCCGAGGTGGCTCTACTCGCGCTCTCTGCCACGCAGATCGCGCACGGCATTGGCTTCGCTCAGGTCATGATGCTGCCCGCTCTGTTTACGGCGGGCATGATGCTGCTCGACACCGCTGACAGCATTTTTATGGCGGGCGCATACGGCTGGGCCATGCTGCATCCGGCACGTAAACTTTGGTACAACTTCACCATCACCGCCGCTTCCGTACTGATGGCTGCATTCATCGGCAGTGTGGAAATCGTCGGCCTACTCGGCGAGCGTCTCCACATGAGCAGCGGCCTGTGGGACAGGATCGCCGCACTTAACAACAACCTGACACTGTTTGGCATCTGCGCGCTGGGCGTTTTTGCTTTTTGTTGGATTGCAGCCAGCGTTCTGTTCCGGCGTTATCGCAGCCCGGTCATCTGAGCCACGCTGTCCAGCCACGGCAACAAAAGCTGCGGCGCGCAACCCAGAACAATCACCGCTGCCATCAGCAACATCAACACAAGTCCGCTAAGGAATGGGATGGAGATTGCGCCAGCCTCTTGCGCAGGGTCGTTAACAAACATGGGCTTCAACACGCGCAGAGAGTAATACAGTGCTACGGCGCTCATGGCAATGGCCAGCATCACCAGCCACAATGCAACGGAGGCGAGCGGTGCGGTTCGCAGTACAGATGCAAA
>DAHUZD010000007.1 GCA_027306745.1 Acidobacteriaceae bacterium | reverse complement strand
CGTGGTGGCGCTGCACTCGGCTCCAGCGGACCCGGGCGTGAGCCGCGCCGCGCTCAGCGTGGCCACCAGCGCAGGCACGGTGGACATTGGCTTGCATGGCCCAGCGCTGGGTCCGGAGGTGGTGCTGACGCCCGGCACGATCACCAGCATTCTGCCGCTGCTGACCACGCTGCCCAATCAACCTACCTATGAGCAAGCTGCGATCGATCCGCAGGGCGATGTGTTTGTGGCGGATAAGACGGGCAATCAAATTTATCTGTGGTGCGCGGCGGCCAACGCCAGCCTGGGCTGCACTGGCAACAACGCCAGCGTGGTCTACATCGGCAGCAGCGGAGCCACCATCATCGCCACGCTGAATGCGCCGACGGCGGTGAGCTTCGACGCAACGGGCAATCTCTACATCGCCAATAGCGGCACGAACCAGATCTTGCGCGTGGATGCGGCCACGCACACCATCACCAGCGCAGCAGGCAACGGCACGCAAGGCTACAACGGCGACGGCGGCGCGGCCACGGCAGCGGAGCTGAACGCTCCCAGCGGAGTTGTGGCGGATGCGGCGGGCAATCTCTTCATCGCCGACAGCGGCAACAATGTGGTGCGTACCGTAGACGCACTCACGGGCAACATCAGCACCCTTGCCGGCAATGGCGTACAGGGTTTTGCCGGCGATGGCGGACTGGCCACACGGGCGCAACTGAACCATCCCTTTGCCGTCGCACTGGACGCAGCGAGCAATCTCTACATCGCTGACACCGACAACAGCGCCATTCGCAAGGTCAGCGCGGTGACCGGTCTGATCTCCACCGTTGCAGGCACGGGCGGCGCGGCGGGTTATGCAGGCGATGGCGGCAACGCGACCAATGCGCAGTTGTCCTCGCCACTGGCTGTGGCTGTGGATGCGGCAGGCAATCTCTTCATCGCCGACAGCGGCAATGCTCGCCTGCGCCGCGTGGATGCAGTCAGTAATCGAATCGAAACCATTGCCGGCTCCGGCCAGGCGGGCTTTTCCGGCGATGGCGGCTCGGCCACGCAGGCCACACTGGAGGAGCCAAGCGGCGTCAGCGTGGACGCGCTGGGCCGTGTGGTGATTGCCGACCAGACGGCCGGGGCCGTGCGCGCTGTGGCTCCGCAGCCGCCAGCGCCGCTCAGCTTTGGCAACTCCTCGGTCGGCTGCGGCATCACCGGCCCGCAGACAATCGAGCTGGCGAATACCGGCAACCTGCCGCTGAATTTGTCTGCGCTGGCTGCGCCGGTGGACTTTCCGCTGGTCAACAACGGGGGCGCCACCTGCGTGGCCAACGGTATACAGACCGCGGGCAGCGTTTGCAGCATGAGCTTTGCCTTCGCCCCCACTGCGCCCGGGTCTATGCAAGAGAGCGCCAGCGTCACCGACAACACGCTCAACGTGGCTGGCTCAGTGCAGGGCATCCAGATGAGCGGCGTAGGCGTACCGCTGAATGTACTGGCCACCACAACCACGGTCGCGATTGCTCCCGCGACGCTGGCCTATGGTGCGCCCTTGGTCTTGACGGCCACCGTGACCAGCACGCAAGGGCCGGTGACCTCCGGCTACGTTATGTTCTCGGTGAATGGAGTTGAGGTAGGCAGCGCGCCGTTGAATGGAGCGGGCGTGGCCACGCTGACGATTCCCGCAGCGCCGACCGGCAGCGGACTGACCGTGCTGGCCAGCCATCCGCAGCAGTGCAACTTTGGCCCCAGCGATGCAGAAGCCAGCCTGACGGTGATTCAAGCGGCCACAGCGACCACGCTGACGGCATCGACGAATCAGGCGCAGTATGGCCAGCCAGTCACACTGGAGGCCGTGGTGGTGCCTGCAACCAGCGGCGTGCCGACGGGCATCGTGGAGTTTATGGATGGCGCGGCGCAGATCGCCCAGGCCACGCTCGACGGCACAGGCCATGCCAGCGTGGTGCTGAACCAGCAGGCGCTACCGCTGGGCGTCAACAGTTTTACGGCCGAGTATTTGGGCGATGTGAATTTTCTGCAATCCACATCGAACGCCGTCACCATCAACGTATATGACGGCTCGCTGAAGATGACCCTGAATCCCACACAGGTGCAACTGGCCGCCGGAGCCAGCGCACAGGTGCAAGTGACGCTGACGCCCGCCAACGGATTCAATGAGACGATCACGCTGGCCTGTGCGGGACTGGTTGCGGGCGCTACCTGCACCTTCGCTCCGGCGACGATTCCCTTCAACACGCAGACGGCCACGCAGGTGGTGACGCTGACTCTGCAATCCAATCTGCTGGCTCCCGCTGGCTTTATGCGCATCTTTGGCGATTGGACGGCGTGGGTGTGGCTGCTGTTCGCGCTGACACTTCTGGCCAACGGACTGCTGCATCGCGCGCGCAAGCACGCACCCAACCTGCGCATCTCTCTGCTCTTGCTTTGCGCCGCGGCGCTGTGCCTGCCCGGCCTTTCCGGCTGCAATGGGGCGGCACCGCTGCCGCCGGTCAGCACCACGGTGCAGGTGCAGGCCCTGACGCCTACACAAGGGATGCTGGTGGAGGCTCCGCTGCAACTGAATCAGGCGCAATAGCGGCACACGGCCCACACACTGCAAAGGCCGGGGCGGCTTCCCGTATACTCGTACCAGCGGGCAACCACTGGCATCCATGCGGGTTTTCGTCATACTTCCGGCGGCAGGACTGGGCACGCGCATGAGCGCGGCCTCGCACACCAGTTCCTCCACAACGCCTGCCCCCAAACAGTTTTTGCAGTTGCAGGGAGTTCCGATCCTCATCCACACGCTGCGCACCTTTGCGGCGATCGCCGCGGTGGAGGGCATCCACGTGGCCGTGCGCGCCAATGAGATTGAGCGCGTCGAGGAACAGATCGCGCACTATGCGCTGCCAGAAAAAATCCACGTGGTTACCGGCGGCGACACGCGCCAGGCCTCGGTGAGTGCGGCTCTGCGCAGCCTGCCTGCGCAGGAGGATGACATCGTGCTGGTGCATGACGCCGTGCGCCCGTTGATCGACACAGCTACCATCGCGCGCACCATTGAAGCCGTGCAGAAGCATGGAGCCGCCATCGTCGGCCTGCCCGCCATTGACACCATCAAACAGGTGGAGCGCACCGCCGAAGGCGCGCTAATTACGGCCACTATTCCACGCGAGCGCATCGTGCAGGCGCAGACACCACAGGGCTTTCGCTGCGGTCTTCTGCGGCGCATCTTCCGCGAAGCCGAGGCGGATGGATTCGTTGGCACCGATGAAGCCTCGCTGGCCGAGCGGGCCGGCGTGCCTGTGGCTGTGGTGGTCGGTTCACCGCGCAACTTTAAGATCACGCAGCCGGGAGATTTGGAACTGGCTGAGTTTTACCTGCGCCAAAAACAAGATTGACGCGCGCCGCGCGGATTGGCTGCGGCCATCAACGCTTGCGGCGGAGCGTGGATTCATCTACGGTGAGGAACGGAAACGCACGATGAGAATTGGCTACGGCTGGGATTCCCACGCCTTCAAACAAGGAGTGCCGCTCAAAATTGGCGGCCTGACGATCGAGCACCCAGCAGGACTGGCTGGACATTCCGATGGCGACGTATTGCTGCATGCCATTACCGACGCCCTGCTGGGCGCAGTGGCCGCGGGAGATATTGGCAGCTTTTTTCCTCCGGGCGATCCACGCTGGAAGAATGCCGACTCCGCAATTTTTCTAGCGACGGCGCTCGAAGAGGTGCGCAACGCAGGCTACGGCATCGTGAACGTGGACACGACATTGGTGCTGGCTGCACCGAAGATCAGCCCCATCGCCGACCGGTTGCGCGACAACGTGGCCACGCTGCTGCATCTGGAGCCGCACGATGTGGGCATCAAAGCGAAAACGCCTGAGGGCCTGGATCAGGATCATGTCGCCATTGCACACGCCGT
>DAHUZD010000001.1 GCA_027306745.1 Acidobacteriaceae bacterium | reverse complement strand
CGGCGGCGCGCAGGGCGCGCTCTGGCGTCAGATTCAGGCCGACATCTACGGCCATCCGGTGGAGATTCTCACCGCTGAAGAAGGCGGAGCCTTTGGCGCTGCTCTGCTGGCCGGCGTGGGCGCGGGTGCGTGGAAGGATGTGGATGCAGCCTGCGACGCGGCCTTGCACGTCGCGGAGACCCTGCAACCGCAAGCGCAGAACCGCTCAGTCTATGAGCACGGCTACGCCACCTATCGGAAAATTTATCCAGCCACTCGCAGCCTGCGCGGGTAGGCTGCACTTTCATTCCCCGATCGATGTGTCATTCTGAGGAGCGCAGCGACGAAGAATCCAGAGAGATTGAGCTAGGCGAATGCAGTAGGCATTCACTGGATTCTTCGCTTCCGCAGGTTGCTCAGAATGACGCTGCGCTTTCAATGCTAGTCAGAACAACACGCAAAGAGTGAAGCGCGTTACCCCTACCGTCCCACGGGGATCGACAGCGCCAGGCCGGTGGTGTGCGTTGCAGGGTCTACGATGGGCGTGGCCGTACTCAAAATGCGCGCAACCGCGCCAGATTTTCCGGGCCGGTAGAGTGCGCGATGGTTCAGCACATAGTTGCCGGTTAAGAAGCCAATCGACTGGCCGACCAGCACATCCGAGGGGAAGTGATCGCGTGCCAGCACGCGGCAGATGCTGACTGTCTCCGCAAAGGCGTAGGCGGTTGAGGCAACATACCAGCGCGGATATTCGCCAGCCACCACGCGCGCCAGCGCCATGCTGGCCGTGGCGTGGCCGGACGGGAACGAGGAATCCCACGACCATCCGGTCGAGGGTGTCGTCCAGAAATTGCCATTGCCATTGCCTTGGTAGGGCCGCTCGCGGTTAGTGGCAATCTTCAAACCAGCGGTCACGGTGCCTGAATCCAAAATTGCCTCTGCCGCCAAGCGCCCCGTCTCCGCCAGATGCGGATTCTTCCTCGCCAATCCAAGAAAATAAATGCTGGCGCTTTCGCCACCGGCGATCCAGAACTCACCCATCATGGAGATGTTGCTGGCCGTGTTCATGCGGCTGGTATCCACGCCCAACTGCTGTTGCGCGTCGGCATCATAGGCCAGCGCCAACCCTGTGGCCGCGCCTAGCGGAGCGATCCATTCGGCATCGCGCGGCTTCAGCCGCAGTGGACTGGTGAGAATTCCGCGATCGTCCTCGCCTAAATCCTGCACGCAGCGCAGCAAATGCGTAATGCCGCAAATCACCTGCGCTGAGGGTTGCGGCGCAGCCTGCGCGGACGATGGAGCTGCGGTCTGTGCGGCGTCTGTCGTTTCCGGGCTGTTGGCCAGCGGAGCGAGCGCTGCGGTCTCTGCGCTTTGCGCAGAAAGCATGGAGGCGGCGAGCAGGACAGAGAGCAGAGGAAACAATGGGCGCAGATGCATAAATTCTCTTCTCAGTGTACCGGCTGACGCCGATGAAAAATGCGTGCAGAGTGGAAAATTCCAGCAAAAAAATTCCACCGCGCAGGCTAGGGCCGTCGCATCCGCATCCGTTACATTGCACGTACAGCATCCACCGTGGCGAGGATGCGCGTGCCTGTCTGCAAGGGTTTGTGCGTGTGGTGCCAGACGGTTCCCGCTGCGTCGGCTTCAACGTGCGTGACCAAAACTGTCAGCGATGTGCCGCTTGGCGCCGTGGCCGTCAACCGGCCCGTCATGCCTGGCGAAAACTCCGTGTGGTCCAGCGCGATGCGCCACAGCGTCTGGCCGCCGCTGCGGGCCAGCTCTTGAATATCGGCGACGACCGATGCAAACGACGTGGGCAGGGAAGCGTTCCGTGCGGCGTGGGTGGAAGCGGACATCGTACTTCCAGAATAAAGGAAGTCAGCCGTGCGCGATGGCATCGAACCTATTTGGGTAGTGTCAGTTTTAAGGATGTTGGATCACTCTTTCCATCCTTGCCCAAAGACAGAGTGTCATTTTGAACCCAAAGACAGCGCGTCCTTCTGAGCGCAGCGAAGAATCCAAGCGATATGGACTGCATAGACTCAGCCGTCACGCTCTGGATTCTTCACTGCGTCCGTTTTTGCGGACCCGGTTCAGAATCACTCTTTCTTGTTATTCAAATTGCCCCGCGGCCCCCTATTGCGGTGTGATGATGCCGCCCACGCGCGTGCGTCGGGGCAGCGGAACGCCGCGCCGGTCATACTCGTTGTCACATGCCTGCGCGTGCTTGGCGGCCATGTTTGCCGCCGCGGGCAGCTTGCCGCCGCAATGCGGGCAGATGGGCAATGCCGGGGTCGTGGCTGGGGCTGATTCTGGCATGGTCGCGTGTGTTCCTCGTGGCCTGCGCCGTGCAAGCCGCATACACTGACTATATGCCGGACGTCATCGCGCCCCATGGAATTTCCCTGATCGCCGCCGACCTGGACGGCACGCTGCTTGCGCCCGATGGCACGCTGAGCGCGCGTACTGTGGCCGCGTTGCGCGCAGTGGAGCAGGCGGGGATTGCTGTTGTGCTGGCGACGGGCCGCCGTCACAGCTTTGCCTTGCAGGCGTTGGCCGCCGCAGGTCTGCATCGGGACACGGTGTTGATTACTTCCAACGGTGCGGTCACGCGCACACTTGCGGGCAGCCTGCTGGATCGCAATCTGCTGCCTGCCTCGGTGGCGCAGGCCCTGTGCCGCGCGCTGGAAGCCTACCGCGACGCCGTACTCTTCACCTTTGACCGCACCGGCCCCGGCGCGATGGTGGCTGAGCGCTTGGACACGTTGCACCGCAGCATCGCCAAATGGGTGGAGTTGAACGCGCACGAGATCGCCACCGTTACGCCGCTGGAAGCGGCCTTTGCTCTGGGAGAATCTCCCGTGCAGGGCATGATCTGCGGCTCGTTGGCGCGCATGGCTGAGGCCGTTGCCCTGCTCGACGCGCCCCAGTCGTTGCCGCTGCGCCGCGCCATCTCCGTGCATCGAACCGAATATGCCGCGCGCGATTTGTGCATCGTGGATCTGCTGCCCGCGTCGTGCTCGAAAGGCCATGCGCTGCTGCGTGTGGCTGCGGAGCGGGGCATTGCACCTG
>DAHUZD010000426.1 GCA_027306745.1 Acidobacteriaceae bacterium | reverse complement strand
CAGGTGCAGCCGTGCTGCTTCGATCCACGGCAGCGGGCTGCGCGGTGAAATCGCAGCTTCCATTTGCGTCTGCCGCATGGCCTGGCGTGGATGTCCCGCAGCGGCCAGCGCGTTGCCATAAGCCAGGTGGAGATAGGGAATCTTCGGGTTGGACGCCAGAAGAGCGGGAAACTGCGCCAGCGCCTGCCGCGTGTTTCCCTGGGCGAGATGGGCTGCGATTTCGCCCGCGCCGTGTACCAGCGCATCGCGGGAAGGGTTCACCTCTTCCGGCAGCAGCGGCACGCGCAGCAGCGTCAGACCCAGCGCCGTCTGCGCTGCATCGGGATATCCGGCCTGTCCAAAGGCCGCCTGCAAGGTTTGCTGCGCCTGCGCAAATGCGCCATTGCGAATTTGCAGCAGGGCCAGATGGTAGGTGGCCACGCGGGCCGTTTCCGCATCCGGCTGAGCGCCCAGGCTCTGGCCCAGTTGCAGGTCGTGGAGGGCGGCGGCATAGTCCTTGGTTTCAAATTCGCTCAGGCCCAACATGCTCCAGCCCATGCCGACCTCCGGGTTCAATTCCGTCAATCTGTGCAGCGCGACTATTGCATCTGCGTATTGATTGGCTTCATAGTGCAGCACGCCCAGGTTCCACCAGCCTTCGGCCCATTGCGGCTGTTCGGTCACGGCCTGTTCATACTCGCGCAGCGCAGCATCTGTATGGCCCGCATCCCGGTCGGCAGCGGCGGCCTGAGCCAGGCTGGAAAAGCCGGGCGATAGCGTTGTCTGTGCGCGGAGATGCTGCGCAGCCATCAGCAGAATGCAGAGCAGAATACCGATAAGCGGGATCGCTCCCAAATTGCGCTGTATGGGGCGATTCGCGCTGAGGCCAATTCTGCCCAATGCATTCGTGAGCGCACATCCGCATTCCATTTTCGGCATGGTACGATTCTGCCAGAGATGCGGCGCAGATTTCCTTTTTCCCCAACCGGGCAGCCCGTCAACCCCGTGCGCCGTACGGTGCTGCAAGGGTTGGTAGCGAGTGCAGGGGCTTTCCCGCTTCGGAGTCTTCCTCTGCTGGCTGCCGCCCAGCCCGCGCCTTCGCAGACGATTTTCACCCAGGTTCCAGCCAGCGCCAGCGGCATCCATTGGGTGCATACGGCCGGCAAATCTCCGCAGAAGCATTTGCCCGAGACCAGTGGAGCTGGCTGTGCATTCTTGGATTACGATGGCGACGGCTGGATGGACATCTATCTGGTCAACAGCGGCGCGTGCGATTTTTATACCCCATCCAAGCCGCTGCGCAACGCCCTGTATCGCAACAACCGCGATGGCACTTTTACAGACGTGACAGAAAAGGCGGGCGTGGCCGGCGGCGGATATGGCATGGGCATAGCTGTGGGCGATTATGACAATGACGGCTACCCGGATCTCTACGTTACGCAGTATGGCCGCAGCATTCTCTACCACAACAACGGCGACGGCACCTTTACCGATGTGACGGAAAAAGCCGGCGTGGCCGCGCCCGGCTGGAGCACCAGCGCCGTCTGGTTCGATTACGACAACGACGGGCGGCTGGACCTTTTTGTCGGCCAGTTTGTGAAGGCCGAAAATGGCCTGATCTGCACGGTGGACGCCAACGGCCAGCACCAGTACTGCATTCCGCGCATCTTTCAGCCCACATCCAGTTGGCTCTTCCACAACAATGGCGATGGCACCTTCACCGACGTCAGCCGGGCATCCGGCATCGCAGAGCACCTGGGCAAGGCTTGGGGTGCCGTGGCCGCCGACGTGAACAACGACGGCAAGATGGACCTGTTCGTCTCCAACGACACAGTGGCGGATTTTCTTTTCATCAATCAGGGCGGCGGCAAATTTGCCGAGCGGGGATTTGAAGCTGGCGTGGCTTACAGCGCCGATGGCAAGCCGCGTTCTGGCATGGGTGTTGATGCAGCGGATTTCAACCAGGATGGCCGGATCGACCTCTTCGTGGCCAACATAGACGAGGAAATCTTCTCGCTCTACAAAAACAACGGTGACGGCACCTTTGAGGATGTGGCCATCCCCGCAGGCATCGGCATGGACACGCGTTGGATGAGCGGTTGGGGGCTGAAGTTCTTCGACTACGACAACGATGGCGACCTGGACCTGATTCTGGCCAATGGCTTTCCTGACGATGCGGTGGGGCAGGAATCCCACTCGATCACCTATGAGCAGCCCTTGCTGCTGTTTCACAATCAAGGCGGGCATTTTCAGAATGTGAGCCGCAACGCCGGAGCTGTTTTTGCCCGCTCCTACGCCGCGCGTGGGCTGGCCGTGGGCGACTATAAGAACGATGGCGGCTTGGACGTGCTCATCAACGTCAATGATGCCGCGCCCCTGCTGCTGAGCAATCAAATTGGAGAGAAAAACCATTGGCTGGGCGTGCGTTTGGTTGGGCGAAGCTGCAATGCAGATGCTATCGGCGCGCGGGTGACGTATCAGGCCGGAGACTGGCGCCGTATGCGCACAAAAGTCGGCGGCGGCAGCTTTCTCTCCTCCCATGATCCTCGGCTGGTACTGGGCATTGGCCAGCATGAGCATGTGGACTGGGTGGAAGTGCGCTGGCCCCAGCCTAGCGGCAGAGTGGAGCGCTTTGGGAATCTGCCGGTCGATCGCTACATCACGTTGACTGAAGGATCGGGCAAGCCCGTTGAGCCGGGCACGGCCTAGAGCCTTTTCAGGTCCGGGGTGAAAAAACCGCGGTGCCCTATCCTAGCCACGTTCTTTTGCGGCCAGGGTGGCAGAGCCGATTGCTTCCACCAGATGAACGTTCAGACTCGAAGTGAAAAGGCCTTCGGCAAGCGTGCTACTCCGGGAAGGGTTCTCCGGTTTTGACGATGCGGATGCGATGGTCGGTGAAGTCGCTGTGCATCTCGGGCACGTAAACCTTCGGCATGTGACATGTGGTGCAACGGCTTGTGCTCACCGGACAGGCATGGCCGGGGCGCTGCGTTGTTGGCTTGGCGGCGGCCGTTATGGCATGGCAGCGCAGACACTGCACATCATAGGCCTGCGGGTTGGTTTGCAGCGGTACGTGCGGATCATGGCAGGTGATGCAGGTTAGCCGCGCATCATGCGTTCGAATCCAGCACTGGCTGCTCTCCAGCCGATAAGCGGGTGCGCGCGTGCTGGCGGGTCCATGCGTGCCCGATAGCTTGGCGTCCCACCAGGTCGCGTGGCAGGCTCCGCAAAAATCAATGGAATCGTCCGGTGCCAGCGTGGCCGGGTTGAAGATGTACGTTTTCTCAGAGGACGTTTTGCCCGCCAGCAGCCTCTGCATGGCGGCGGCGTGCCTGACGCCCGGTCCATGGCAGGCCTCGCAATGTACCCCCGGAACCAGATTGGCCTCGTTGAACGTGCTGCCAATCATCGCCTCCGTTGCGTGGCAGGAGAAGCAGCGGACCACCTCGGGCATCCCTACAGGCCGCTCCATGGCCTCGTCCAAGCGGACGGTTCCGCCTAAATCCCGGCCCGGCGTAAAGCCCAGTCCCTGCAGGCCAGGGAAGTAGCTGGCGCGGGCCTCGAAAAACTGGCCAGAACGCTGGTATAGATAGGTCTGCCCCACCCGGCCCACGCCAAAGGCCCAGAGCAGTTGGGCTTGCAGCGTGTGTCCTCCATCGGAGACTGAGTAAGAAACTGTTCCATCTTTTGTTTGAATTTGATAGCGATCACCTTGATATTGGAAGGACAAATTGGGGTGTGTCTGGAGCGCCTCCGATGCGCTGGCGGGCATCAGGGCATGTGCCATTTGCGTCTGTTGGCTAGAGGCTGCGATGGAAGCGTGGCAGGAGCCGCAGGACGAGTCCCCTGCGTATTCTGTGCGACTCTGGGCGGGACGGGTTGGCCAGAAGCCAGGGTCGCCCAAGTGATCGCTGGTGGCCAGTTGTGCGGCTGCACACACGGGCAGCCCTGCAAGAATCGCCCAGCCCAGAACGCGAATTCCCCATCGAAACATGCTGCGCCGATGATAACAGTCACGCTTGGGATGCATCGTGCACAAAGTGAAATATAGAAAAATCGTATAAGTAAAAAGTTTTAGATGAATAGTACAGCGTGAATCATTAGTGATTACATTAACATTTGAGAAAAATATATTGCGTCGTCGTGGGGACGATTCTTGACGGATATCTGGACTCGATGAAGGCGCATATCTGTCAGGAGTCTAGAGAGAAAAACAATTGAATGGCTGAAAACTCAAGAGTATATCTCTTTAGTCTTTTTTTATTGACAATCGACATGCAGCAAATGTAAACACAGTCTGCAGCACTAAGATAACGATATCCCTGCTCGAAGCCTGGACTGTCCAAATTCTGTCCGGAGCTTTCGGGTGCAACATAAACAAAAAAACGCAACACTCTCTTTGGAGGTAGGCATGTTACATCGATCTGGAGCGGCGAAGCCGGTGACCCGCGGACGCGCATTTTTGCGGGTTCTCTTGGGCGCGGCGCTCGTCATTCTGCTACAGGCCTTCTGCTCAAGCAGCCTGCATGCGCAGATTTATTCAGGAACCATTGACGGTACCGTCACGGATTCCACCGGAGCCGCAGTGTCCGGTGCGTCCATCACGGTGGTGAATACCGGAACCGGCGAGGTGCACACCGCAACGACCAGCGATCAAGGCAACTACGCTGTACCTCAGTTGGCGGCTGGCACCTATCAGGTGACCGTCGATCAGCCCAAGTTTAAGGAATTCGTGGCCAACCAGGTGGTCGTCCACGTTTCAACCGATACGCGCGTCGATGCCAAGCTGAGCGTGGGCGGTGTGAGCCAGAAGGTAGTGGTTACCGCCAATCCTTTGCAGGTGCAGACGACCTCAGCTTCGGTCGGTTTGATTGTCGGCAGCAAGCAGGTGAAGGAGCTGCCACTCAACGGCGAAAACTTCATGAACCTGGTGACACTGTCGCCGGGCGTTTCCACTGCCGGCTCCTTTGACGGCATTGACAAGGGCTTGCAGGGCGGCGCGGACTTTTCCGTCAACGGCAACCCTTACAACAACAACCTCTTCCTCGTGGATGGCGTCAACAACAACGACGTGGGTTCTGGCCGCACGATTCTGGTCTACCCCTCCATCTACACCATTGCTGAGTTCAAGATCATCACCAACTCCTACGGCCCAGAATACGGCCAGGCCGATGGCGCCATCATCAGCATCACGACCAAGTCGGGCACCAACCAGATCCACGGCGGCGTCTTTTACGCAGGTCGCAATGATGCCGTTTCCGCCCAGGATTGGTTCTCCAAAAATGCCAAGACGGGCAAGGCAGAGTTGCGCCGCAATGACTACGGCTACAACATCAGCGGCCCGGTGCTGAAGAATAAACTTTTCCTCTGGTGGAACCAGGAGTGGAACAAGCAGATTCAGGGCGTAGCCAATGAAGCTTGTATGCCTACCACGGCGGAAACGCATGGTGACTACAGTGCATATGCGACTCCGACAATCAGCCCAACGACTGGAACACTGAGCGGCCCAGGCGCAGTCGGCGTCAAGGACCAATGCCAGCAAGAGGTACCAGCCTTCAATCAGCAGCAGAATCACGTCACCACAAATGCTGTGAACGAAGAATCGGGCCAGAAGATCACCAACCCGGATCCGGGCGGCGTTGCCTTGATGGGCTATTATCCTGCTCCCAACGTGACGGGTGCCTTAATCGCCAATCAGTTCAACTGGACCGCGCAGGAAAAAGAGAAGCCGGATTGGTCTGAATGGCACGTCCGCGGCGACTACGACATCACACCCAAGAATCATGCGACCTTTAGCTGGACGAATGATTCCTGGACCGCACCGGGTCCGAACCCTGGCATCTTCTGGGGAGACAACTCCTTCGGTCCCATCAGTTCCGACTGGAGTCAGCCTTCGAAGAGCATTATGGGTCGCTTGACCTCCAACATCACCAACTCCTTGGTCAATGACTTGGAATTTGGTTATGGCCACAACGCCATTATCACCACACTGTCTTCGCAAAGCGTTCCCTTGGTGGATGCCATCAACGCTGCCATCCCAACTTCATGGCCGGCTTCAGTTGGAAAGCAGCAAGGTGCAACGCCTGTGGTGTGGGGCGGCTTTGGCAACTACGGAGGCAACGCAATCGGCGGCGGTACGCTGTGGAATATCGCTCCCTATGCCAACCACGAAGACCTATATGCGCTGCAGGACAACATCACCAAGGTGCAGGGCAACCATGTCTTCAAGGCAGGCGCCTACTATAGCTGGAACACCAAGGTGGAAGACGGCAACGGCGGTACGGATCAGCCCAGCTTCGGCGGGTTGGCCAACAATCCCAACTCGGGAGTGCCTCTAATGGAAACCAGCGATCCCATGGCGGATGCGCAGTTGCCCGGGCAGTACTACAACTCCAACGAAAACAATATCAACCAGACTGCCTATGTGGGCTGGCATGATTTCGAGTGGTATTTTGGCGATACGTACAAGGCCAGCTCCCGTGTCACGGTGAACTACGGTTTCCGCTGGTCCTTCTTGCGTGAGCCGTACGCAACCAACAACCAGTGGGCCAACTGGCGCCTGGAAGACTACAACGCCAACGAAAACATCTGGGCAACCACACCGGATCCGGCGACGGATACGGTGGGCGTAGCTGGATCGCAATACGGCGATGCCTGCAATGGTACGTTGGTTGTTCCTGGAACCAATCCTTGCCAGACCACGAACCAGGAATTGATCAGCCAGGGCATCGAGCCGGCAGGCGTCAACTACCTGTCCAGTGGAACGCAAGGGCCGAACAGCGCACTCGCTTTCCAGAGCATGCACAACATTGCTCCTCGTCTAGGCGTCAACTGGGATGTCTTTGGCAATGGCAAGACCTCATTGCGCGCGGGCGTCGGCCAGTTCTACCAGCGTGAGCCGGTGGGATGGTTCGAGAACCTGTCCAAGACCGCTCCGTTCCAAGTCAATGCATCCAACGTGCGTACATTGGATGCCACAGCGCAACTGCACAATCCCGCACTGTCTCCAAATGGAGCGCGCAGCATGCGCAACGTAACACCCAACAGCTGGCAGTGGAACCTGACTGCGGAACAGCAGTTGGGCCGTAACCAGACCCTGCAAGTCGGCTATGTGGGCGATGCGGGCATTCACCTCACCTCATGGCGGGATGAAAACCCAGTCTCACCTGCAAACTTTATCAATGAAGCCTTTATGTCCAATCCTACGGACCAAAAATACCTGCGTCAGGCGCAGAATTTTGGAACGATTCAGGATGTGATTCGTACAGGCCATTCCACCTACCACTCGTTGCAGGCTCTTTATCGCTTGCAAACGGGACAGGCATCCACCTTCCAGGTTGCCTATACGTGGTCGCACTCGATTGCGAACGTGCAACTGGACAACTCGAGCGGCTCCATCAACAATGAGGCAGTTACGGATCAGGCGGATCCAGGGCTGGACAAGGGCAGCTCAGAGATCAACCGTCCCAACATCCTCGTCGCCAATGAGGTCTACTATCTACCCAAGCTGGAAGGTCACAGTGGCCTGGTTCAGGGAGTCCTGGGTGGATGGGAGTTCAACAGCATCCTACAGGCGAGCTCTGGTGCGAACACCACTGTATATGCAAGCGGACCAAGCGATGCAAATGGCAACAGTGCATCTGGAACCTGCGTGGATGCACTCAACAACACTCAAGAGTGCCAACTGTCGTCCTTGCTGGGTACAGGCTACACAAACGTGGAAAGACCGCTGATCGTTCCTGGAGCTTCCTGCTCCGTGGTGACGAATCCGTATACACGGAACCGGGTTTTCAACGCGAATGCCTTTACTTTTGTGGGCTTCCAAATTGGCAATCCGCTGCAATCCAACATGGAACGCCGCGGAAGCTGCTCCAATCAGAAGTCCTTCAACGTTAACGCGCAATTGGCAAAGAACTGGTCGATCAAGGGACGCTACAACATCAAATTCTCGATGGATGCGTTTAACCTGTTCAATCGGGTGAATCTCTCCACCATCTCCGGCCCAAGCCTCAGTGCTGCGGGTCTGGATTGCGGTGGAGCGCCTTGCACGCCGAAGAACAACGTCGTAACCGGTCAGGTCGGTGTAACAGAAAATCTGTCGGCAGGAAATCCCAATGCTGCCTTCGGATATGCAGGTGCGGGCAACTTGATTGCCGGCCAGCAGAGCCGCTTGTTCCAGTACACGTTGCGCTTCGAATTCTAGTTTAGCTCCCCAAGCCTGCACTACTTTTCGCGGCGGAACTTGATTCATCAAGTTCCGCCGCATATTCTTTGCACAGGCAAAAGATGCACTGTGCCAGCTTCAGAACTTCTATAGAGAATTTTTCTTCGTGAATCCTCCAATTCGCACCACGCTGCTTGGCCTGCTGCTCTGCATACCGGTTGCACTGCTGGGGGCACCTGCGCACGGGACAAAACCTGTGGTCAGCGAAGCACAAGTGGAGTTGAATCTTCTCATCCAAAAAGCCAACCAAGCCAGAGACGCGAGCGATCCAAAACTCGTCGTCGAGGCCAATCAAGAGTTGTCGGCCACCGCGCTACGCCTGCTGGGGCAACTCCAGTTGCAAGCGGGCAACTATGCGCAGGCAGCCAGTTTGTATCAATCGGCTTTGCAATACGCGGATACAGCGGATGCAAGAACGGATCTCGCCATAGCGCTGTGGATGAACAAGCAACTGGACCCTGCCATGCAGCAGGCCACCCAGGCGCTGGCCAGCGATCCGAAGAATCTTCGTGCGGCCATCGTTCTGGGGCGAGTGGCGATGGACCGGCAGCAATATGGTGCTGCGGCCCAAGCCTTCGTGCAAGCCGCTACATTGCAGCCTGGCGATGTTGAACTGCCCTATTCGGCTGCCACGGCTCTGCTCGACATGCAGAAGCCAGAGGATCAGCAGCGCGCGCAGGCAATTTTTCAGCAGATGAGCCAGGTCTATGGCGACTCAGGCTCCTTGCATGTGCTCTTTGGCCGTGCCTACCGTGACGCTGGATATATGCCGGATGCCGTGCGTGAGTTTGAGCGCGCCATTGCGCTGGCCCCGGCTACGCCTCATGCGCATTACTTTCTCGGCCTGGCCCGGCTGTCGGCCAATGAGTGGAAGCCAACGCCAGAGGCAGAGAAAGAATTCCAATCGGAACTGCGCTACCACCCGCGCGATTATCTGGCCAACTACATGCTGGGCTACCTCGCTGCAGAACAACGGGACTACGCAGAAGCGAGCCGGTATTTGCATGCAGCCATCGCCATCAATCCCAGTTGGCCGGATCCGTGGCTGTATCTCGGCTTGGATGATTACAGCCAGGGAAACATGAAAGCCGCCGAAGCCATGCTGCGCAAGGCGGTTGAGACGACCGGGTCAGATGTATCGCGGAATAACTATCAAATCCGCAGGGCTTATATCGACTTGGGAAGAATTCTGGCCCAGTCTGGCCGCCAGCAGGAGGCGCAGGGCTATTTCGCCAAGGCGCGGGAGTTGCAGGATGACATCCTGGCGCAATCGCAGCAGCAGATTGCCGACATGGCGCAGCGGGCTGGCAAAACCATGGCCGCAGCCGTGGCTCCGTTGAGTGAGCAACAGGAGAAACAGGCCGCGCCGGATTTACAGAACAACGCAAGTGAAGCGATCAGGGCCGTTGGGGTGGACCATGCCCAGATGAGTCCTGACGAATTGCAGGCAGCGCAGGCGCAGGAGAAGAGCCTGCAACTGATTTTGGCGCAGAGCCTGAGCGATCTGGCGACGGCACAGGCCATCCAGGGGCAATATGCAGATGCGCTGCAGAACTACCAGGCCGCGGCGAAGTGGAATGCAACCCTTCCAGACTTGGCGAAAAATCTGGGACTGTGCGCTTACAAGGCAAAAGAGTATGCTGTGGCGGCAGAGTGGCTGCCGCGCGCCTTGCAGCAAGACCCCGGCGCAGGTAATGCACTGCACGCCATGCTGGGCATGTCCTATTACGCACTGCACCAATATGTGCAGGCGGTGCGCGCCTTCATTCCGCTGGGAGACATGGGCATGCAAGACCCAACGGTGGGATATATTTGGGCCGATGCGCTGATCCAGTTGGGAGATACCCGGGAAGCCGCCGATGTTTTGACGCTGTATCAGGCCAGCAACTCCAGCAATGATGCGCTGCTGTTGATTGGCAGGCAGTGGATCGCCATCGGAGAGTACGCCAAAGCCGTCGCGGTCTTCCATCAGATATTGAGCAGCGATCCGAGCTATGCCAAGGCGCACTTTGATGCGGGCGAGGCCGATATGCGCTGGGAGCACTGGGAGGACGCGGCCAGAGAGTTTCAGGCCGAGCTGGCGTTGACGCCCGACGATCCTGACGCTCAGTATGACTTGGGCTATGTGGATTTGCGCCTATCCAAGAGTGCAGACGCGCAGGCCTTGTTTGAAAAGGTGCTGGCGGCGCATCCCGACTATGGCAATGCGCAATATGAGTTGGGCAAGATGCTGCTGGAACAAGGCGCCCCGGCCCAGGCCGTTGGGCATTTGGAGCGGGCTGCTCAGCTCTTGCCAGACAAGGATTACGTTCACTACCAATTACAGGCAGCCTACCGCAAGCTGGGGCGCCGCGCGGATGCCAACCGTGAAGTAAAAATTTACAGCGCATTGAAGGCCAAGGCTCGGCAACATGCAGCCGCCGACATGGGTGCGGTGCAGCCAGAAGCCATGGGGGCGGAGCAAAACAAGTGATGCAAAAAAAAGGCCTGCACAACAACGGGACGAGGCCGGTCATCGGCGCGGTGGCAGCGCTCTGCCTGGGGGCGCAGCTTGTCAGTGCGCAGGGGGGGCGTCCGGTGCCGCCTCCACCCCCGCCGGGCGCGAAGGTGCAGCAGTGTGTGGGCAGGCCGGTGCCGCAGTTCACCGATGTCACGCAGCACGCTGGCATTCACTTTGTCCACACATCGGACCCAGACAAAAAATATATCGTTGAGTCAATGAGCGGGGGCGTGATCCTGCTGGATTATGACCGGGATGGCTGGCCGGACATTTACTTTACGGATGCTCCCACCGTGGCGGAAGCCATCGCGGGCAAGACCCGTTTTGGCGCGCTGTACCACAACAATCACGATGGCACTTTTACGGACGTCACCGCGCGATCCGGCCTGGCCACGCCCTGTTTTGGTATGGGCGGAGCCGTCGGCGACTATGACAATGACGGCTGGCCCGACTTGTATCTGACCTGCCTGGGCGGCAATGTTTTGTATCACAACAATGGGGATGGCACCTTTACTGACGTGACCCAAAAAGCTGGCGTGGCCGACGGACGCTGGTCCACCGGGGCCTCATTCGGCGACTACGATGGTGACGGACGCGTGGATTTGATGGTGGTCAACTATGTGGATTTTCATCTGACCGATCTGCCCGGTTTTGGCAGCGCGCCCTATTGCAAGTGGCGCGGCCTGGATGTGCAATGCGGCCCCAGCGGCCTGCGCGGCGCGGGCGATTCGCTCTTCCACAACAACGGCGATGGCACCTTCACCGATGTCTCCCAGGCAGCCGGTGTCAGCGATTCAGCGGGATATTACGGGCTGGGCGTGGTCTGGGCAGACTTCAACAACACTGGACGGCCTGACATATATGTGGCCGATGATTCCACGCCAAAGTATCTATACAAGAACCTGGGCAATGGAAAATTTCAAGAGATGGGGCTGGAGTCTGGAACCGCGGTGAGCGAGGACGGCTCGGAGCAGGCCTCAATGGGCATCGCACTGGGTGATTATCTGCACACGGGCAGGCCCTCAATCTACGTGACAAATTTCGAAGCGGAAAATGATGACCTGTACCGCAACGATGGCGATTGGAATTTTACAGAGGTCTCCTATCCATCCGGAGTGGCCATGCCATCGCTGCCATACGTCAAGTGGGGCACAAACTTTGTGGATGTGGACAACGACGGATGGCTGGATCTGCTCACCGTCACCGGGCACGTCTATCCGCAGGTGGACACGCTTCCAACGGGCGCGCGTTATCGTGAATCCAAATTGCTGGAGATGAACCAGGGCAATGGAACGTTTTGCGATGCAAGCCAGCAGGCTGGGCCTGCGCTGATGGAGAAACAGGTCTCCCGTGGATTGGCTGTCGGCGACCTATTCAACGATGGCAATATGGATGCCGTGGTCGAGGACCTCGACGGCAGCCCGATGATTTTGCGTAACCACGGAATCGCTGGCCGCCACTGGGTCAGTTTTGAGTTGGCCGGGGTCAAGAGCAACCGGCTGGCTCTAAATGCTCGCGTCAAAATTGTGGCTGGGGGAATGACGCAGACCGCAGAGGTCCACAGCGGCGGCAGCTATGTGTCGCAAAATGACCTGCGCGTGCACTTCGGACTCGGAGCAGCGCACAAGGTTGACAGCGTCGAGATTCACTGGCCTTCTGGCGTAGTGGAGACGATCAAAAATCTGGAAGCTGACAAGTATTATTCCGTGCTGGAGGGAGAGGGAATTGTGCCCGCTGCCCGCATCCAGCCCAAGGCTGTGCAAAGACATCCCTAGCCAGTACGATGCTGGGGCGATAGAAAATTCGGGGAGGAACCATGCGTAGATTCTCAAAACTATTCCCGTCCATTTGCGCCGTAACGCTCTGCGTTTTCGGCTTGCCCGCATGGGCCAACGTCACGCTGCCCAGTTCTTTGGCCGACCACATGGTGATCCAGCGGGATCGCCCCGTGCATCTGTGGGGCATGGCCGAACCGGGCGAAGCGATCGCGGTCGACTTTCGCGGTAACCACGCCAGCACGGTGACCGACGCATTGGGCCGCTGGAGCCTGTACCTGCCGCCGGGCGAAGCCGGTGGTCCATTCCCTTTGACCATTCACGGCAAGAACACGATCACCTGGAATGACATTCTGGTGGGAGATGTCTGGATCGCCTCCGGCCAGTCCAACATGGAGTTTATGATCGCGCAGACCACATGGAGCAACAGCGGCGTCTTCGATTGGAAGAATGTTTTGGCCGCGGCCAACGTGCCCAACCTGCGCTTGCTGCAAATTCACAAAACCTATGCCATGTACCCCATGGCCGATGTCGTCTCCAGCGGATGGAGCGCTTGCACGCCGGCCACCGCTGCCAATTTTTCCGCTGTCGGATATTTTTTCGCGCAGGAGATTATGGCGCATGAGCATGTCCCCGTCGGCATCATTGAAGCCGACTGGGGTGGAACGCCCGCGGAGGCCTGGACGAGTCTGGATGCGTTGAGCGCCGATGCCGGCTTGATGCCGGTCTTTGCCGCACGCGCGCAATCCATGGATCAAGAGGTGACGCGCACCTTGCAGACGCAGGCCGATGAACGCGCCGCCGCACTGGCCAAGGCGCAAGGCAAAACCCCGCCGCCGATTCCCTGGCATCCCGATCCGCAATCCTGGGCGCCAGCCGGATTGTTCAACGGCATGATCGCGCCGCTGATCCCGCTGCCGATCCGCGGCGTCATCTGGTACCAGGGCGAGAGCAACACGGATGCTTCGCGTGCTCCAATCTATCAAAAGCTTTTCACCAGCATGATTCAGGATTGGCGCACGCACTGGGCGCAGGGAAATTTTCCATTTCTCTTTGTGCAGATTGCCAGTTTCAAGTCTGATGACGAATGGGCCGAAGTGCGCGAGGCACAGCGCAAGGCGCTTTCCCTGCCGAATACCGGCATGGCTGTGACCATCGACATTGGCAACCCGGACGATGTGCACCCGAAGGACAAGCAGGATGTAGGCCACCGGCTCGCGCTGTGGGCGCTGGACGTTGCCTATGGTGAGCACGTCGAAGACTCCGGGCCGCTCTTTCGCCAGGCCGTGCCCGAAGATGGAAAGATGCACATCTGGTTTGACCACGCCGAGAGCGGACTGGATGTGCATGGCAAGCAATTGGAGGGCTTCGAGGTCGCCGGAGCTGACAAAAAGTTTGTCCCTGCGCAGGCGCAGGTGCAGGGCGACAGCGTTGTCGCCTTCAGCGCTGCCGTGCCCAATCCGAAATACGTTCGGTATGCGTGGGCGTCCAACCCAGCTTGCAACCTGTTTAACCACGACGGCCTGCCTGCATCGCCGTTCACTTCCATTCCTTAAGTAGAAGCGTGTGACGCTTGGCAGAGATAACACGGCGCTCTTGGATCACCGGGATGACTGGCTCGTTGGCGATGGCGCTGACGAGCCGCCGCCTGGGTGCACTTTCAAAAACGACAGGCGGGATGATGATTTTTGCAGGCACATACACAAACTCTGGCAGCCGGGGAATCTATGCGTATCACTGGATGCCGGAAACGGGCGCGCTGCGCGCTGCCGGGCTGGCCGCCGAGACGCCCAACCCCAGCTATCTGGCGTTATCTCCGGATGGAAAAAGACTCTACGCCGTCAACGAAATGGACCCGAAACCCGGCATGCAGACTGGGCGCGTCTCCGCGTTTACGTTGGCGGAGACACCGGGCAAGCTGATCGCGAGCAACACCGTCGCCTCTGGCGGCACCGCTCCCTGCAACATATGCACGGATACCACGGGCAGCGTGCTCTTCGTAGCCAACTACACCAGCGGCAGCGTGGCCACGTTTCTCATCCACCCCGATGGCGGCGTGAGCGATGACGTGGAGGATATTTTCTTTCCAGGGCATGGGATCAATCCGGAGCGGCAACAATCCGCGCACACACATTGCGTGACCGTCTCGCCCGACAATCGTTTTCTGCTGGTCAACGACCTTGGGCTGGATC
>DAHUZD010000422.1 GCA_027306745.1 Acidobacteriaceae bacterium | reverse complement strand
GTTGCCAGAGGCCGTTGCGTGCAGAGAGATGCAGGCCGCCGCATGGTGAAGGTTCATGGCCTGTGCGCGGGCGCTGCCCGTGATGGCCACATCCGCCGTGCGCGTCAGCGCAACAGGAATCGAGTGCGCGCGCAGCTCCGCGGCAACGGCCTGGGCCAGCGCCAGCGTATACGCTTTTTCCTCCAAGCCAGTTTGCAATTCCGCGCCCGGGTCCGTGCCGCCATGGGCAGGGTCAAGAACAACCTGGTACGGAACCGAAGCTACCACAGCCGTTGGAGCCGGACTGAAAACAGCGGCAGCCCCCGGAGCTGGCTGCGGCGCTACGACGGGCCGACCTGGCGTTTGCGCATAAACAGCCGCAGCCGCCAGCAGGGGAATGCTGGCGGCCACGCAGAACTGCTTCCGTACTGTTTCCGTGCTAATCCAGCGCATAGATGGCCAGGCCGCTGAGCAGCTTGGTGAAAAAGTCCGTGGACTTTTGCGGCATCACATCTCCGGCAAAGGCCACTTCCCGCAACTGATCGAGCGTGGCCGGATTCATCAGGAAGGTGACATCGGCCTGACCTTCAGCCACCTGCTGCACGGCTTCGCCTGCATCGCGCAGATAGCGCAGATGCGTCTGGTCCAGAATCGCCTGCTCGGAAATGCCCAGCAGCTTTTCCAAAATGATCTTATGCAACTGCACCACGTCCAGCTTGCGCTGGCGCTCGGCCAGGTTGTCCAGTGCGGCGTGGATCGCCGCCGGGGTGGACTGCAACAGATACTTGCCCGTGCGCGTAACGGCGATAAAGGCCGAGCCGTTGGCTCCGGCTTTCGTCAGCGCCTGTTGCAGCTCAGCGGCGTCGGCCTGCTCGGGCAGCTTCTGCACGGCAAAAAATGCCTTGGCCTGCGCGAGAAACTTTTCCGTGTCAAAGCCGTTTAGCCCGAAGACTACGCGGTGTGTGGGCAGAATCGTCAAGCCTTCGGAGTCCATATTGACGAAGGTCATCATGGCTGCGGCCTCTGGGTAAGCAGGCTGCGGCAGCGAAGGCGTGTTGCTCTCATGCGAGCGCGGAGCCGAGCCGGCCTTGGGCGCGTGTTCTTTGGAGTAATTCAACGCCGTCTCATAGCGATGGTGACCATCGGCGATGATGAGCTTTTTGTCCTGCATGGCGCTCAATAGCATGTTCAACGTGGCCGGGTCGCTGACGCGCCAGACGCGATGGATAACTCCATATTCGTCGACCACCTCAGCGTGCGGTGCGCTGGGCTTGGAGAAGAGCAGCTTTTCCGCCGTGTGCACCGGGTCCGAGTAGAGCATGAAAATCTGGCCAAAGTGCGCGCGCGTGGCCTGCAACAGACGCAGGCGGTCGCCCTTGGGCTTGGCCAGCGTTTGCTCATGCCGGTAGACCACACCCTGGCTGTATTCGCAGAGTTCTCCCAGCGCGATGAAGCCCTTGCGTTCCAGCGTCTGGTCCGTACCGGGCACGCGATACTGCTGCGAGTATGCAAAAACGGCCGGCTCCTTGTCCTGCACCAGAACATCATTGGCGCGCCAGGCGTTCAGCTCTTGCGCGGCGCGGGTGTATACGTTGTTCTCGTCGTTGTCGAACAGCTCCGGCAGGCCGAGAATGATGCGCACCAGGTTATAGGGGCTGCGCTGGTAATAGCTCTGCTGCATCGAAGGGGTGATCTTGTCGTAGGGTTGCGTAACGACATTTTGCAAGGAGACCTGCGCCGGGTTATAGCGCCAGGCGCGAAAGGGATAAATGCGGGCCATACGGATTTCCAACTCCTGTGCAGGCGCTCTGGGCGGCCTGCCGTACCGACTGAATTGCGCTGCTCTCTACCTTTTGGATTGTATCGCAGCCAGCATCCGCATCTGTTGCAAAATTTCTCCAAGGCCAGCCCCGGCCTGCACAAAAAAATGTGGCTGGCGTAGAGTAGGAGCTGCATGAGCCGCTTGCACACCGTACGCTGGGCCGCCTGGACCACGGCAATTCTTCCGTGGATAGCTTTCTGCCTGCTGCTGACACTTCCGCTCCGCGCAGCGGCGCAAACTGCGCCAGCGCCTGTATCCGCTGCGCCACAGCAGCCGTCCGCAC
>DAHUZD010000419.1 GCA_027306745.1 Acidobacteriaceae bacterium | reverse complement strand
CCGTGGGCAGTGGTGAAAACTGCCGCTGTTTCAGCAGTTCCGTTAAACGCTGACCGCGATTCAACTGGTTCTGCGTCACCTTGTCCAGGTCGCTGCCGAACTGGGAGAATGCAGCCAGCTCGCGGTATTGCGCCAGATCCAGCTTCAACGTTCCAGCCACCTGACGCATAGCCTTGATCTGCGCGCTGCCACCGACGCGGCTCACAGAAAGACCCACATTGACCGCCGGACGCACGCCAGAGTTGAACAGATCCGGCTCCAGATAAATCTGGCCATCCGTGATGGAGATGACGTTGGTTGGGATGTAGGCCGAAACGTCTCCCGCCTGCGTCTCAATGATCGGCAACGCGGTCAGCGAACCGCCGCCATTCTGCTGGTTCAGCTTGGCGGAGCGCTCCAGCAGGCGCGAATGCAGATAAAAAACATCGCCCGGATAGGCTTCGCGGCCCGGAGGACGGCGCAGAAGCAGCGAAATTTCGCGGTAGGCAGTCGCATGTTTGGAAAGATCGTCGTAAATCACGAGCGCGTGGCGGCCCGTGTCGCGGAAGTGTTCGCCGATGGCGGTGGCGGCGTAGGGAGCCAGGTACAACATTGGCGCAGGCTCGGATGCAGAGGCGACCACAACCACGGTGTAATCCATGGCGCCATTTTCGGTGAGCGTCTGCACCACCTGTGCGACGGAGGAGCGCTTCTGTCCGATCGCGCAATAAATGCAGATCAGATTGTTCTTGGCGCTGTTGATGATCGTGTCGATGGCGACGGCAGTCTTGCCCGTCTGGCGGTCACCGATGATCAACTCGCGTTGTCCGCGGCCAATCGGAATCATGCTGTCAATGGCCTTCAGTCCGGTGGACATCGGCTCGCGCACCGGCTGGCGAGCGATGACTCCCGGCGCGAGACGCTCAATGGGCAGAGAATGTTTTGTGTCGATGGGGCCTTTGCCGTCGATGGGCTGTCCCAGCGCGTTGACCACACGGCCAATCATGGCGTCGCCTACCGGCACGCTCATAATCTTGCCGGAACGGCGCACCTGATCGCCTTCCTTCAGCTCCGTATACTCGCCGAGCAGCACCGCGCCCACCTGATCTTCTTCCAGGTTCATGGCCAAGCCAGCCACGTTGTGCGGGAACTCAATGAGTTCGCCGGCCATGACCTTTTCCAGTCCGTGAATGCGAGCGATGCCATCGCCGAGCGATGTGATCGTGCCCACTTCATCGACGCGCACGCGCGTCTCGAAGTTTTCAATCTGCTCGCGCAGAATCTGCGTTATTTCGTCTGCCTTAATCTGAGCCATGCTGTTTATTCGCTTTTCTTCGTTTCAAAAATAACTGCTGCGCGGACCGGAATACTGTCCGCAAAAATTCTTATTCGCCCGCCAACTGCCGCCGCAGCCGTTCCAACCTGCCGCGTACAGAGCCGTCATAGATCACCGTGCCCATGCGCAAAACCACGCCACCCAGCAAGGCCGGATCGCGCTTGTAGACTGCGCGAATGCTGCGTCCGGTCAGCTTGGCTGCACGGGCCTCCAGCGCAGCGCGCTCACCAGCGTCCAACTCGCGCACGCTGATGATCTCCGCCTCGCCCATATTCTGGCGCGCATCCAACTCCGCACGATACCCGGCCACGATCTCCGGCAGAGCAGCCATGCGCCCATTCTGCAAAAGGACAGCCAAAAAATTCCGCAAAGCGTGCGGCCACTGCGTCCGGGCGGCCAGCGCATCGACCACTTTCAACTTTTCTTCCAGGTGGATCGAAGGGTCTTCCATGGCCAAACGCAGAGCATGGCTGGCGGCAAACGTATCCAAAACCTCCTGCAATTGCCGGTCTACCTGCGCTGCATCCAGTTTTTCCGTGAGAACCACATCGACCAGCGCGCGCGCGTAGCGGGGTGCGTAGAGACTCATGCTAGTTGGCCTCCTTGCCGTTGGCCTTGCCATCCAACTCCGCAACAAAACTCTGCACCAGCGCGCGATCTGTCTCTGCACTCAAGGTGAGGTTCTTCCGGGCGCTTTCGTAAATCAAACCGGCTGCCAGGGCCTGAATCTTGTGCTGTTCGTTCACACTCGCCGACAGCACTTCCTGTTCAGCGGCGCGGATCAAGCGCTGCTTCTCTGCTTCCATTGCAGCGCGAATCCGCTCTTCGTCCGTAGCCGTCTGGCTTTCTACCTGCGCGCGCATGGCTGCCACTTCCCCGTCCAAGCGGCTCAAGCGTTGCTCCACGTCCTGCAAGCGGCGACTGGCGTCTTCCGTCGCGCGGCGGGCCTCTTGCAGATTTTTCTGGATGCGCTCGGCACGTCCGCGCAAAGCCTTCGGCAGCGCACGAGCCAAAAACCACAGAACTGCAACAGCCAGAATGAGGAAGTTAATAAATTCAAAGATGCGCGCAGTGGTCTCGACCTTTTGACCCAAGAGATGCGCCAAGGTCTGCACCATCGGCGAGTGCCGGTAGACGTTGACCTCATCCTCAGCAGAATCGGCTTCCGGCTTCTGACTGGCCTGCTTGTCTTGAGCGTTGGCGTTTTGCGGCGCGTTGGCGCTCTGTACCGCGGCCGCATTTTCTGTATTCGCAGATTGCGCACGAGCAGACAGGCTGAGGCCAGCACTCAACAGAACGGCCAGACACAATCCAGCCAACAGATGGAAAATCTTTTTCGTTTGCCGTTGCATTATGCGCCTTTCACTGCCGCAGCGGCTGGAGACAGGATGCGCGCAACAGCCAGGGCACCCAATGGGTCAATGGAGCTTTGCATCTGCGCGCGCGCGGCTTCGGCACTGGTCTGCACCAAAGCGCAGGCGGCTTGCACCTGCTTGTGCGACTCTTGCCGCGCGGCTGCAATGGCCTTGTCCATCTCAGCCTGCAAGATGCGCAGGCGCTCTTCGCGTGCATGGAACAGAGCTGCGCGGGCGGCTTGCAGCTTATGCTCGTAATCCTGCATGCGCGCCTCCGCCGCTGCGATGGCGGCGTTGGCTGCCTCCACTGCGCCTTGCGTGCGAGCGCGCCGCTCTGCCAGCACTTTGCCCAACGGCGCGTGCACCAGAATACGGTAGGCAGCCAGCGTTGCCAAAAACAGCAGAACGGTGGGCGCGGAACTAAGCGCGAGGTCGCGGAGTTGCAGTAATAAGTCGTTCATTTACTTGATTTCAGCGGTTGAGGCCTGCCGTTGCAGGGCACAGACTTTGGAACGGAAACCTACATCTACTTGTAACAAAGCACTCTTAGAGTGTCAAACCTTCGGCTGTGAATCCGTGCGATGCATCACGCCCAAAAATTGCGGTAACGATGCAGGAGCGAAGCGGGACCACGCACCTGCATCCGCACAGCATTATGCTGGTAGGTTTTGCTGAGGATCGTCGCGTGAGCTTCCAGCGCGGCCAGCACGGAGCCCTCGGCCTGCGGAACAATGAATGCGCGCTCTTCTAGTGGGTCTGAGGCGTGCTCCTCGCTGGCCAGCAATGCATCCAGCCGCTCCAACAGCCACGGCAGGCCGTCCCCGGTCCGCGCAGAAACAAACACCGCTTGGCGCTCTGGGCTGAACTGCGCGCGCAGCGTCTCCAACACATCGGACGAAAGCCGATCGATCTTGTTCAATACGAGCAGACATGGCTTCTGTTGCACGTCCAGGTCCCGCAGTACCTTGTCAACCTCTTCCTGGTGCATGCGCAGCGTGGGACTGGTTGCATCCATCACGTGCACCAGCACCTCAGCCTCCTGCACCTCTTCCAGCGTGGCGCGAAAGGCCTTGAC
This sequence comes from Acidobacteriaceae bacterium, assembly GCA_027306745.1. Lineage (GTDB taxonomy): Bacteria > Acidobacteriota > Terriglobia > Terriglobales > Acidobacteriaceae > JAJZCX01. Next base: position 459 of record DAHUZD010000419.1, on the reverse strand, counting down.
CAGCGCGGGCGGCAGAGCGCGGATGAATCCCACCGTGTCTGAGAGCAGAACGCTGCGACGTGAGGGCAGCTTCAACAGTCGCAGCGTTGGGTCCAACGTGGCGAACATGCGCGAAGAAGCCAGCACGCCAGCCTGCGTCAGCGCATTGAACAGCGTACTTTTGCCCGCATTGGTGTAGCCCACCAGCGCCACAGCGGGCAGCGGAACCGCAGCGCGGTGCTGCCGTTGCTGCCTGCGCGTGCTGCGCACGGACTCCAAACGTTTCTTGATCTGCACGATGCTGCGGTTGATCTTGCGCCGGTCAGTCTCCAGTTGCGTTTCGCCGGGGCCGCGCGTGCCGATGCCACCGCCCAATTGCGACATCGCTCGTCCGCGTCCGGTCAACCTTGGCAGCATGTACTCCAACTGCGCCAGCTCGACTTGCAACTGGCCTTCGCGCGTGCGGGCGTGGCTGGCAAA
>DAHUZD010000418.1 GCA_027306745.1 Acidobacteriaceae bacterium | reverse complement strand
AGATGAAAGTGAAGACCCAACCGCGCCCGCGACACGAAACGGAGCGTACGCCGTGCCCGCAGTGGACGGCCAGGCAATCGATACACCCAGCCCCAATGAAGTGGATCGGATGTAGAGACGTTCTTACGTATATCTGAGCATTCTGGCTGCGGCGCTGGCCGCACGGCCAACCTGCGCACATGCCTGCACGCCCATGTTGCGGCGCGCCGATACGGTGGCCTTGCCCGCTGGCAGCCTGCCCAATGCGCCGGATGTCTCCCTGCCGCGGCCTGTGCAAACCCCGCAGCCCACGTTGCGCTATACGCCGCGCCTGCGCATTCCGCGTCTAACCGGCGAGCCGAAGCTGAGCGATTTTCTCGTCGCTCCCAGGCGCGCTACGCCGGCCAAGGAGATGCTGCGCGTCGACAACTTCATCCAGCGTTATCCGAATGATGGCCAGCCGACCACAGAGCCAACCGTCTCCTACCTGGGCTACACGCATGAGTATTTCTATGCGGCCTTTGTCTGCTCCGACACTCATTCCGGCCTGATCCGCGCGCACATGCTGGCGCGCGACAACCTGGGTGATGACGACTTCGTCGAGCTAATCCTTGACACCTTTCACGATCAGCGCCGCGCCTTCGTCTTCAAATCCAACGCGCGCGGCATCCAAGCCGATGCTCTCTACAGCGAGCAAAATGGCTCGGACTACTCCTTTGACACCGTCTGGGACACCTGGGGTCGCCGCACGCAACACGGCTACGTCGTGCTGATGCGCATTCCTTTCGCCAGCCTCTACTTTGCGAAAGCCCCAGAGGGCGAGAATCGCACCTGGGGCATTCTGTTGCAGCGCGGCATCTCGCATGCGAATGAATACGTCTTCTGGCCGCAAGTGAAGCACGCCGTTGCTGGACGCCTGACGCAGGAGCTGGCCGTCGATGGATTCACGAACATTGAGCACGGGCGCAACTGGCAACTGGAACCCTACGCGCTGGCCCGCAATCTGCGCCAGTTGAACACCGTCAACCCGCTCGATCCCTACTTTCAAGACAAGCATTTGCAGGGTTATGCCGGCCTCGATGCGAAATTCATTCTGCACAACAGTTTGGTGCTCGACACCACGGTGAACCCAGACTTTAGCCAAGTCGGCATCGACAACCCCGCGCCACCCAACCAACGCTTTCCGGCCTATTTTCCAGAGGTGCGCCCGTTCTTCATCGAAAACAGCAGCTACTTTATGACGCCGGTCAGCCTCTACTACACCGACAACATCGTGCTGCCACAGTTTGGCGCGCGACTCACCGGAAAGCTGGGGCCGTGGGCGATGGGTCTGCTCGGCGTCGATGATCGCAATCCCGGCCAGATGGTCGTGCCGGGCACGCCCGACTTCAACACGCGCGCACATTTCTACCTCGCGCGCGTCAACCGAGACGTTGGCCCGCTCTCCAACGTTGGTGTCATCTACGCCGATCATGAATATCTCGGCTCCTACAACCGCGCCGGCGGCCTCGATTACCGCGCGCGTCTGCGCCAGCGCTGGACGTTAACCGGACAAGCCATCACATCCGAAACAGAAAATCTCTCTAACTCCACCACCGGCGAACAATCCTGTGAGACGGGTGCGCTCTCGTGCCGCGGCCAAGTCTATCAGCAGAACATCAACTACTCTGATCTGCACCAGAACGCATGGGTCGCCTACAACGACACCGCAGCAGGCTTCGTAACGGACACTGGCTTCTTCCGCCGCCCCGACACACGCGAACCCAACGGATACTACGCCTACACCTTCCGCCCAGCACATGGCCCCGTGCTCTCGCATGGCCCCAGCATTTATAGTGAGCGCATCTGGGATCACACCGGCCTGCCGCTGGACTTCTACGTCAACCCAACCTACAGCGTTAACTTCCAGCGCCGCACTTCCTTGTCCGCCAATGTGGACTTGGGCCAGGATCGCCTGCGCCCCGTGGATTACTCCGCGCTGCCGCAAAATGTGGAATACCACAGCCACACCGAGGGCTTGAACTTTTACTCTTCGCCCGTGCCTTACATCGCGGTGGGCGGCGGAGCCTACATGGGCACGGTCATCAACTACGAACCGCAAGCCGGCAGCGGGCCGAATCCCGTCAACGTCACTTCACCAAACTTAAACGTGGAATTGAAGCCAATCTCACCCATTGACTTACAAAATAGCTATACCTACACACACTTCACCAACCCAGTTACAGGCAGTTCTGTCTACGATAACCATGAGCTGATCTCGCGCTGGAACTACCAGATGACCCAGGCCGTCTCCTTCAATCTCATCGGGGAGTACATCGCTACACTCCCCAACGCCAGCTACACGAGCTTAAGTAACTCAAAGAACGTATTTGCGGACGCGCTCTTCACCTACATGCCCCATCCGGGCACGGCAGTTTACTTTGGCTATATCGGGGATTTTCAAAATCTAAACCGCGCACTCTGCACACGCGACACCAACGGTCTTTGTAACCCAGCCGACCCCATCCTACCCACCACTTACTCCTCGCTCATGAACAGCGACAAAACCCTCTACCTCAAACTGACCTACCTGCTGCGCTTTTAAGCGTGGGCGTACAGTACCAGCAATCAAGTGCACTTTTGCATCGCGCTTTGCCATTCAGAGCAAAGGCTGCGCCAGCAACCGCAGTAAAGCCTTTCCATGGAAGTCATTCTGAGGAGCAGCGCGACGAAGAATCCAGAGGATGCCTGCCCTGATACAAAGGCGAGGATTCTCTGGATTCTTCGCTCCCCCTTGGTCGCTCAGAATGACAGAAATTTTCGGTGAAGGGGTTTAAATGCTGAAGTATACTGTGTCACAGCAATGAATCACACACCCCGCTGGTTCGACTGGATCACGCTTTTTGCTATTTTCTTTGGTCCAATTTTTGCGCTCATGGCGCAACGTTTCCTCGGTCGTATCCGCGAGAAAAGAACCTTCGTCTTCACTCATATCTCACGTTGATGTCTCTGCGTGCGACACCACTACACCCAGAGTATGTCCGCGCGGTGAATTCAATTGACACGGTTTTCGATCGATACAACGATAAACCGGTTCGAGATAGTTGGGCCAATGTGCTATCCCATTTGAATGAGGGTGAGAGCGCCGGTACAGAATGGAGCGAAAGGCTGATAGGCTTACGGATTGATTTATACCAAGCGATTGGGAAAAGAGTTGGATATAACCACACAGTGGAATACATCAAACACAACGCATATCAACCCAGGTATTTTAATCAAATGGAAACAGAAAAAACGCAAATTCGACAGATGCTTGCAAAGATTCTGTCGGAAAGCGGACTGCGCGTTGTGATTTCACAACAAGAGAATCCTAATCTTAAAAAATGATTTCAGTCTGCAACATACTCTTTGCCTGTCTGACTACTACAATCATAAAAAAATGAACTTCGTTCCGCTCATTTTTTGTGCATGCCGCGCCACCCCCTCCCTGCACTACACTCATCCTTAGACCCCATGGCAGACGGCTTTGCCCAGACCGTGAAGCAGCAGGCGGACATTGTTCGCATCATTGGCGAGGCCGTGCGTCTGACCAAGGCTGGCGCGCAGAGCTACAAGGGCCTGTGCCCATTTCACAAAGAAAAATCTCCCTCCTTCAACGTGCACGCCACGCAGCACTTCTTCCATTGCTTCGGCTGCGGCCAGTCCGGCGACGTTTTCACCTTCGTACAAAAGATGGAGGGCCTCAGTTTTCCAGAGGCTGTCCGCGCCGTGGCTCAGCGCTGCGGCATTCCGCTGCCCAAACAGGAGTTTTCCAGCCCCGAAGAAGCCCGCGATGCACGCCTGCGCCGCCGCCTGCTCGACGCCCATGAGTTCGCCAGCCGCTGGTTTTCCGAGCAATTGCAGTCGCCCGAAGCCGCACGCGCCCGCGAATATCTCACTGGCCGCGGCGTCGCCGCAGAGACCATCGCAGCTTTCGGCATTGGCTATGCGCCGGAGTCCTTCTCCACACTGCGCGACCGGATGAGCAAAGATTTTGACGAGGAAGTGCTGCGCCTCAGCGGTCTCTTTAGTTGGAAGGAGCAAGGTGACGGCCCGCAGGCCAATGCAGCCGGCCCGCTCTACGCACGCTTTCGCAAGCGCATCACCTTCCCCATTCGCAATGAGGCCGGGCGCACGATCGCTTTTACGGCGCGCGCGCTCGATGCGGATGAAAAATCCGGGCCGAAGTATTTTAACTCGCCAGAGACGCCGCTCTACACCAAGGGCAGCGTGCTCTTCAATCTCGACAA
>DAHUZD010000191.1 GCA_027306745.1 Acidobacteriaceae bacterium | reverse complement strand
ACGACGGCTGTGAGAGCGAAGATGACACCCGGAGAGGCCCATGTCCGAAACCAGTTCCCCCACGACCAAGGCACAGTCACACGCGGAAGAAAGCGCAGGGCCACGCAAGCTGATCCGGCCCAAGCTGCCCGCCCAGGCGCTGGCGGAGTTTCGGCATCCTCACAGCAGCGATCCGCTCACGGTACATGCAGGCAGGCCTGTGGCGCACACGGAGGACTCCCATGCCGAGACGTTTTATCTGCAAAAGCAGTTGCAGACGCAAACGCGGCTGGTAGTCGTGCTGGCGGATGGAGAGCAGATTGAAGGCACACTGGAGTGGTACGATCACTTCGCCATCAAGCTGCGCGGCTCGCAGCGGCGGCACGTGCTGATCTACAAATCAGGCATTAAATATCTGTTCAAGGCCGACGAACGCGCGCAGCGTTAGAGGCATTTTTATCCGCCCACCGAGCTTTAGCGAAGGAACTAGATCGGGCTGCGAACCGCAGATTCCTCCACTCACTTGCGCCGCCCAGAATGACTCGCTGCACTGATGGATTTGTTATTCCGAATGGATCGGATTATTTTTCGCGTGCGGCCTTTTGCAAGCGGTCGCGGATGGCCGCGCCCAAACCGTGCGCAGACGGAACCGGGCAGAGAATCTGCGTAGATTGCATCGCATCCAGCGCTCGCAAGCCGGCGTAGAGACGCTGCGCCAATTCTTCCGCATGATCCCAACGGCCCCAATCGAAGCGCGCGCCGGAAAATTCTTCAGGCAGTGGCCAGCCTTGCGGCAGAAGCACTCCGCAGCGCCCTGCGGCCTTTTGCGCATTGCATACGGCTTGCAGCCAGGCTTGTTCACGCTGCGCAGCATCGGCGGCGGAAACATCCACGAGCACCAACCGTGCACGCGGCGCGTAGTGGCGAATGCCGACGCCGGGGGATGGCAAGGACTCTGGCGCAGAGGATTGCGCGATGGGCTGATGCAACTCCACGGAGCCGAGCAGCGTACGCAAAGTTTCCAAGGCCACCGCGCCTGCGCGATACACGATGGCTCCGCCGTCCCGCAATTCGAGCACGGTGGATTCGAGGCCATGCTCCGTGGGCCCGCCGTCGAGCACCATGCCGATGCGGCCATCGAGGTCGTCGAGCACATGCGCGGCGGTGGTGGGGCTGACGCAGCCGAAGCGATTGGCACTGGGTGCGGCGATGGGAAGCTGTGCGGCAGCGATGAGCGCTCGCGCCACTGGATGCGTCGGCATACGCACGCCCACCAGCGGGCGGCCTGCGGTGACCTCCAGTGGAATATTGGCGTGTTTGGGCAGCAGCAGTGTAAGCGGGCCGGGCCAGAATGTGTCCATCAATTTTTGCGCGGCTGGAGAAATTTCTTTTACTACGCGCGCCAGCATATCCGCATCGCTGACATGCACGATGAGTGGGTCCCAGGCCGGTCGCTGCTTGGCGGCGAAGATGTTGGCCACCGCGGAGGCGCCGAGAGCATTAGCGCCCAAGCCATAAACCGTCTCCGTGGGAAAGGCGACCGTTCCACCGG
>DAHUZD010000416.1 GCA_027306745.1 Acidobacteriaceae bacterium | reverse complement strand
GGCTGTGGCCGATGGTGCCGATGAGAATCACATGCGCAGGCAGTTGGCTTGCATGCGTCAGGCGCGGCGTCAGGCCGGTGACGCGATGCACGTCGGCCTGCAAATCGCCCGCGGCACGCTGCACACCCCAGAGGTCTTGGGCATCCACGTAGATCGGTGCGGTGGACTTTGGCTGAGCGATGGCAAAGCTGCCGGGGATGGCTTTCATCTGGACGTACTGCGTTTGCCCCAAAGCAATGGCGCTGGAGGCGCCCGCCAACAGAAGCAGTGCCGTGCCCAGCGCCGTGTACAGCACGCCGGTGCGGCGCGCTGTAGGGCAGTCATGTGTGCTGTTCATTGTTTCCTCGATTCCACCGCTCGCATTCGTTAGTGCTTTGGCGTCCAGATGCGGAACTCGCCACTGCAATGCAGCAGGCTCATCATATAGAGCATTCCATCGTAATACCGCTGCTGGCCAGAGGGAATGGGGGCATTCCACAACTCCTGCACAAACTGCTTGGCCTGCGGCCCGGTTGCGGCCAGGCTGGCCACGGCGTTGGTCGCCACCAGGCCGGTGGAGTGCCGCGCTTCCAACTGCTTGCCATCCAGCGCGAACTCATCGCCATAGGTGTGGATGCCGGTCTTGAGAAAGAAGTTCTGAATGCGGTCGCTCAACACAGGTTCCTGCGGAGCCTTGCCCCACCAGGACCAGTCCACCGACCAGTTGCTGTCCGTGCGCCAGGCGTCATACGAGAAGTAGGAGGTTGTATGCCTCCAAGGCATCTCAACCGGAGTGCCGTCAAAGTTGGCGAAGTTTGGGGCTAGGCCCGTTTGCGGATTGGTGGTCTTCACAAAAAATCCACGACTCACCTCTGCAGCCTGCGCCCAGAAGGCGCGATCCTGCACCGGGCCCCAGCGCGCCCACAGTTCATAGAAGGCGGGCAAGTGATACGACGGATCCGTAAAGTTGCCACGTTCGACGCCCGGCACAAAGCGGATCATCTTGGCCTGTTCGTTGACCATGCTGCCGATGGTGCGCGGCCCAAATTTCGTCGGCCCACTTTGTACCGCGTGATGGCGCATGTTGGTCAGGATGGCGTCGGCCTGCTGCTGGTAGTTGTAGATGCCTGCGCCATTGCCCCAGCGTGCGGAGGCAAAGTAGAGCGCCGTCGCAAAATACTCCTCGCCGTCGGGCGCGGGCGTCTCTTCGTTGGGCGTGCCATCCACCTTGGCCGACCAGGAAAAGTAACCATGCGAAGGATGCTGCGGCGAGCTGACATACATATAGGTCATGGCCCAGTTCCAGAGCGCGTCAAACTCGGCCTTTTTGTTCATCTCCACGGCGATCATCATGCCGTAGGACATGCCCTCTGTGCGCACATCATGGTTGGCAACATCCGTCAGATACGCCAGCGGTCCATTGGCATTTTTCCCGACCGGATAAAAGACCGTCTGCGTGGCCGGGTCGCCGTGAAAGAGTTGCTGAAAGGCTGCGTCGATCTTCTTCTGAATCGCGGCGTCGGAGTAGCCTTGCTCGCGGAAGAGGTTACGATAGTGGCCGGTGGCGAAGGCTCCGTTGCCGTTGCTCAAGGCGGGGGTGGAACTGGTTTGTGCGACGGCCGATGCCAGGGCGGAAAACAGAAGGGCCGCCAGACAAAGAAACGGCAACTGAATCACTTTAGATGCGGAGCGGAACACGAAGATATTTTTCATATTTGGGAGCCTGTCCTTGCAGGGATCATGCAGTATACGCATGATACGATGCGAAAGACGCAGACGCGGCGCAGATTCCAGACCAAGCGCCGCGTATCGTTCCCAGAGGAGCCATTTTTCAGCATGAATCTCAATGGAAAGACCGCCGTTGTGCTCGGTGGAACCACCGGCATTGGCCATGCCATCTCCGTCGGTCTGGCAGAGGCCGGAGCCGATGTGGTGGCTGCCTCGCGCCGTCCGCATGAGGTGGACCGTACCGCGGAGCGGATCGAGGCCGAAGGCCGCCGCACCCTGCGCCAGACTGCGGATGTGGGGAATCGTGAAACATTGCAGGCCTTGGCCGATGCCGTGCTCCAAACCTTTGGCAAGGTGGATATTCTGGTCAACGCGGCCGGCATCACCAAAAAAGTGCCCACGCTAGATGCGCCCGAAGCCGATTGGAACGCCATTCTCGATACGAACCTGACCGGAACGCTGCGCGGCTGCCAAGTCTTTGGCCGACCCATGCTGGAGCGCGGTTATGGACGCATCATCAACATTGCCTCGCTCAGCAGCTTCGTGGGCTTTTATCAGGTGGCGGCGTATGCAGCCAGCAAGGCGGCCGTGGTCTCACTGACCAAAACGTTAGCGGTGGAATGGGCCACGCAGGGCGTCTGCGTCAATGCGATTGCCCCCGGCGTCTTCCGCACGGCGCTCAACAGCGAATTGCTGGATACCACGGGCCGCGGGCGCGAATTGCTGCTGCGCACGCCCATGCAGCGCTTCGGCAAGGTGGAGGAGTTGGTGGGTGCGGCAGTCTTTCTTGCCTCCGATTCCGCCGCGTTTGTCACCGGCGAAGTGCTTACGGTCGATGGCGGCTTCCTGGCCAGCGGCGTCAACCAATAAAATCGCAATCAGACCATGCTGCAACGGCGCGCAGTCCCGCTCATCCTGTTGCTGGCGACGACGACGCTGGCGCAGAAGCCTGCACCCAAAATCTCCGCGCCGGCCTTTGAGGATGTCTCCAAGACCGCGGGTCTCACCGTGCCGCATCTCTCCACTCCGGACAAAGAGTACATTCTCGACTCGATGAGCGGCGGCATCGGCTTCATCGACTGTGACAACGACGGCAGGCTGGACATTGTTGCCGTCAACGGCTCCACGGTGGATCGATATCTCAAAGGCGGCGACCCGATGGTGACGCTCTACCATCAGGACGGCAAGCATGGCCAAGTGCACTTCACCGACATCACGGAACAGGCAGGTTTGACGCGCAAGGGGTGGAGCATGGGCGTGGCCGTGGCTGACTTTGACAACGATGGCCTGCCAGACATTTACGTGACCGGCTTCGACGGCAATGTGCTCTACCGCAATCTGGGCAACTGCAAATTTCAGGATGTAACCGAAAAAGCCGGGCTGCGTGCAGGCGGCTTCAGCGCGGGTGCGGCGTGGGGAGACTATGACCGCGACGGCTACGTCGATCTCTTCGTGGCCCGCTATGTGCATTTGGACATACAGCACTTGCCACCGCTGGGCGGCAACAAACAGGACCCCTGCGTCATTCTGACGATCAACGTGCAGTGCGGTCCACTAGGCCTGCCCGGCGAGACGGATTTGCTCTTTCACAATCGCGGCGATGGCACATTCGAGGAGGTCTCCCAGCAGGCGGGCGTGGCCAACCCCGGCGGAGCCTATGGGATGCAGCCGCTCTGGTTCGATTACGACAACGACGGCTGGCCCGATCTCTATGTGGCCAACGATGTTGGAGCCAATTACCTGTACCACAATCTGCGCAACGGTAAATTTGAGGATGTCAGCCTGCTCTCTGGCACTGCCGTCGATGGTGACGGCAAGCCGCAGGGCACGATGGGTGTCGATGCGGCGGACTTCGATCATGACGGGCGGCTGGATTTATTCGTTACCAACTACGCCTTTCAGCCGGACACGCTCTATTGGAATCAGGGGGACTTGGGCTTTCAGGACATCTCCGCCAGCGCGCACCTGGCGCAGCCCACCTATCCCTATGTCGGCTGGGGCACGGCCTTCGCAGATTTTGACAACAGCGGCTGGCCCGACCTTTTCATTACCAATGGCCATGTCTTTCCGCAGGTGGATTTCGTGAAAGGTGTCGGCTCCTACCGCGAGCCGATCCAACTCTTCCACAACAACCGCGACCGCACATTTACGGATATTTCCCATGACTCAGGCTTGGATGCGCTGCCCCTGCTCTCCCGGCGCGGCGCGGCCTTCGGGGATGTCAACAATGACGGCAAAGTGGATGTGGCGATTCTGAACATAGACGGCCCGCCCACACTACTGATTAACCGCACGCAGAACGTCAACCATGCAGTGCTCTTCCATCTGATTGGGACCAAGAGCAACAAGGCGGCCATCGGCGCGCGCGTCACGGTGACCGCTGGCAATCTGGTGCAGTTCAATGAGGTGCGCGGTGGCGGCAGCTACCTATCTCAGAATGATCTGCGGCTGCACTTTGGTCTGGCCGGACACACGGTTATGGACAAGGTGGAAATCGCCTGGCCGAGCGGGGAAAAGGATGTTTTTACCGCACTGCCCGCCGACGCAATCTACACGATCACAGAAGGCCAGAGCACCCCGCAGCGAACGCCATTTGCCGTGCCTTAGCGCTGGCTGGGATGCGGCGCAGCCGACGGCTTTGGCAACGGCGGCAGTGCGACCTTACTCTGAATGCCCTGGCCCTCGACCAGCGTGTAGAGAAAATCCGCCGGCACGTTGTGCAGCACCTCGCGCAGGCCGCTGGGCCATTGGATGACAACCGTCCGCATCACGGCGCTGGCACCCAGGCCAAAGTGCAGCCGCGTGTCGTTCGAGGATAAATAGCTGCCCCCGCCGCGGACTTCATCAATCTGGGTGAGCTTGTCTGCGGTCACCGTGATGCGCGCGCCGATGGCCGCCTTGTTGCTCTTGGTCCCAATCAGACGGAAGAGAACCCGGTGGTTGCTGTTCTGCGTCTCATTCAAAAATACCGACGGCGGCCCGTCCTCGTTGTAGACCACCACGTCCACGGCACCATCATTATTGAGGTCGCCAAAGGCCGTGCCGCGTCGGGATTGCAGCGGGCCGTCGTTGACGCCGCAGGTCGAGGAGACATCCTCAAATGTGCCATTGCCGCGGTTGCGGAAGACCTCCGCAGGTTCGCGGTATTTGAATTCATTGGGCAGGGAATCGACCAGCGCGGTCACGTTGCCGTTGGCCGAGAAGATGTCGGGCCAACCGTCATTGTCCAAGTCGGCAAAGCCGCCGCCCCAGCGCACCGGGTAATTGTCGCCGTGCTCAATCTGCGAGGCCCAGGTCATGTCGGCGAAGCCCATCGGCCCCTGGTTGCGGTACAGGGACATCGGCTGGTAGCCGTAGCGTGTAATCACCAGGTCCAGCCGCCCGTCGCGGTCATAGTCGCCAAAGTCGGCAGCCATGTTGCCCATGGTGTGGCCGTCGGCGCTCAGGGCAGTTCCGGTCAGGTAGCCTTCATCCTCAAATTTGCCGTTGTGCAGATTGTGGAACAGATAATTCGGCCCCATATCGTTGGTGACAAACAAATCAGGCCAGCCGTCGTTGTCATAATCGCCCCAGACCACGCCCATGCCCAGGTGCTTGTCCGGGTTGCTGACACCGGCCTGCGCCGCCACATCTGTAAATTTGCCGCTGCCCGCGTTATGGAAGAGGAAATCCGTCTCGCCCTGGGTGACGGGTACCTCCATTTGCAGTCCGCGATACTGAAAGGCCGCATCGCCCGGCTGGGGCAGGTGGTGAATGTCATCGTCCACGTAGCGCGTGACGAACAGGTCGAGTTTGCCATCGCGGTCATAATCGGCCCAAGCCGCGCCCACGCTGAAGCCGCCGCCAGCCACACCGGCTTGTGCAGTGACATCCTGAAACCTGCACCCGCCCAGGTTGTGGTAGAGCACATTGTGCCCGTAGCCGGTCACGTAGATGTCCGGCAGACCATCATTGTCATAGTCGCCCACGGCCACGCCCATGCCCCAGCCGAGTGTCGCCAGTCCAGCCGGCTGCGTTACATCGGTGAAGTGCAGCCGCCCATCCTTGCCGTCTTGGCGGTAGAGCGTCACCATCGGTTCGCCGCCGCCCATGTAACGGTCCACGGTCGAGTCATTTACAGCCACAATATCCAGCCGCCCGTCGTTGTCGCAGTCCAACAGCGCCACTCCGCCGCCCATCATCTCCACCAAATAACGCTTGTCTGCAGCCGAGTTCTGCCCAGTGGTCACTCCAACCTCCGCGCCCACGTCACGAAAATGGATTGGAGCGGCCCAGGCCCAGCTGGGCAGCAAAAACAACAGCATTCCGATGAGCAAAACAGGCATGACCCCATTCTCTGCTATTCCGTCTGCGGCGCAAAGGGGGCGAGAAAGTCTGAAGCGATTTACTTTGGGATTCCTGCGAAAATCTGGCAAAATCCAGCCAACGTGAAGATTGAAAGAATTTTTGTTGACAAGGGCAAAACTGATCGTGTAGTTATATTGCGGAAGTCCGAAAAGGCTTTTGCGCGTCGATTGGCTAAATATTTTTAGTCGGGGAGGCGCAGGGGGGTACATATCTGCCGCATGGAAAAGTTCTATGCGGCGGACGCGCACTCTCAAACACAAACCAAAAACTGTCCATTCTCAATAGTGAGGCTTGGGGGCAAAGAATGAATCAATCGAATTGGAAGACGCACTGGAAGCAGTGGATCGGCGTCGCGCTGGCATTTGCAGCGCTGCTGGCGTTTATGCCGGCATTGCACGCGCAGACCACTGCGACCCTCTCCGGAACCGTGACCGATGCTTCGGGCGCAGTGATCCCGGGCGCGCAGGTAACTGTAACCAATGAAGCCAACGGTAGCGCCCGTCAGGTAGAGTCCGACGGCGCCGGCTTCTTCTCCTTCCCGGCCTTGGATCCGGGCAGCTACAGTGTGAAGGCAGCAGCCAAGGGCTTCAATGCCAAGCAGATTGATGGCATTGTCCTGCACGCTGGTGATCAGCGTGGTATCGCCGGCATCGCGCTGGCGGTCGGTACAGCAACGCAGACGGTGACTGTGCAGGCAGCTGCGCAGATCATTCCGGTCGAAAACGGCGCCCACGGCGCGGTGCTCGACTATCGCGACATTCAGAACTTGACCATGTTCGGCCAGGATACGACCGAACTGCTCAAGGTGCTGCCCGGTGTGACCACCTCTCCGAATGGTTTGGGTAATGGTCCGATGGATGATGACCAGTATGTCAACGTTGACTCGAGCTTCATCGGTCAGGGCCTGATTTCCAACGGTGTGCCCTACCGCGGCGGTACGTTGCAACTGGTGGACGGCGTCGATGTGGACGATCCAGGCTGCGATTGCGGCTCCATCTCCATCATCCTGCCGGAGTTCACCCAAGAGGTGAACGTGCAGACCTCCAACTACGGCGCCGATGCCCAATATGGCCCGGTCGTCATCAACACCACCAGCCGCTCCGGTGGCAGCCAGTATCACGGCACAGGCTTCTTCTATGCCGGCAATGATGCTCTGAACGCCAACGACTGGGTCAGCAAGCATGAGGGACATGGAAAGGGATCCGCGCACCGCTACTATCCTGGCGGCGACATTGGCGGCCCCATCCCCTTCACGCACAAGAAGCTCTTTGGCTGGTTTGGCTACGAGCGTCTGTTGCAGAATGAAGGCAACGCGAACGTCCTGCAGTCCAGCATTCCAACACCTGCCATGATGTCCGGAGACTTCACCACGGATAATCAGGGAAATAACATCCTCTGTTCGGGTGGCTTTACCGCAGCTCAAACGGGAACATGGTGCGGTACTGTGGCCTCCAGCACGTACTTCTATGATGGCTCGCAATCCACGAGCGGCAATTTGAGCACATACACCGGGGCGAATCAGTTCCCGAAGGATGCTCAGGCCGCCGCGGCGGAGTCCAGCTTCTGGCCTAAGGTCTGGAATGCGGATGGATCGCCCAACCCGGCTGGCGGCTATGTGACGCCGACCTCCACCAACGGCTTTATTGATTACTTTGAGCCGGTTATCAACATCGACAATGGTTGGGTGCTGCGCACTCGCGTGGACTACAGCATGAGTGACAAGACGAAGTTCTTTGTCTCCTATCAACAGGGACACAGTTCTTCGCTGGCCAACGGCAATGGCGCACATATTTACTGGACGCCCGGCGGAGCCATCCCGTTCCCCGGCGGCGGCCTCTTCCAAAACAACTACAGCAAGGCGGCCGACGCTCACTTTGTCCATGTGTTCAATGCAACGACAACCAACGAGTTGATCGCTGCATGGGGCTATGGCAAC